>NZ_JAEUOI010000004.1 GCF_016790145.1 Propionivibrio sp.
TTTCTCAGGAACTTCGCCTGCAGGCGCTCGGCCTCGCGCTCCAGATACCCCAGCAACACCGCTTCCCGATTAAGAATGTCGCGCAGCGAGCGGCCGAAATAGACGCGCAGAAAACGCAGGACATCGCGTCGGGTCAGACCGATGTTCAGCGCCGAAAAAAACAGGCTGGACAGATCCTTGTCACGCCAGCGACTGGGGAGTTTCTCGCGCACCTGCGCGCGATGCAGGTCGATGATCGACAGCCTCAGATCGCCTGCCGTCGGCGCCGGGTCGAGATGCAGCAGGAAGTGACAGAGGTATAAATCACGGTGATTGACGCCGCCACGATGCATGCGCCCGGCCATGTCGGCCACCCGCTCGATCAACGCACGCTTGAACGCCGGCGGCGGCGGATCACTGGGCCACTCGCGGCAGAAGTCTTCCAGGCTGATCGTCGGCGCCAGTTCCTCGGTGACGATAAAGGAATGTCGAGTGGCCGGGTTGCTGCCGCGCTGGCCGAAGGCGACGCTGTGCATGGTGTCGACACCGAGGCCGGTGAGGCGCTGCAGGGCCAGCCATTCGTTGTGCGCACCGAGCACCGGCAGGCGCAGCGAGAGCAGGTTCTTGAGTATTTCAGCCCAGCCGACGCCGCGATGGATTTTCACGAAATAGCCGCGACCGCCGACTTCGCTGCGCAGTGTGCGGCGCGCTTCGAGTTCGCGGAAGACTTCGCCCTTCAGCGTCTCAACGGCAACGAAAGGGTCGCGAGCCGACCACAGCGTTTTAAAAGGCTCGTCGATGATCAGCAGCGGCTTGTTCATTGGCGCGCATCCAGGATCAGGTCGGCGGCGCGTTCGGCATTGCTGTAGATGTCGGCGCTCTGTGCAAAAGCCAGCGCACCGGCTTGCCAGCGCATCCGGGCTTCCCGGTCACCGAGCATGGCGGCGAGCATCTCATAGAGCCGGGACTGCGCGAAAGGCTCGGGAACCACCAGGCCGCCTCCGGCTTCTTCAATGTAATGCGCGTAGCCGCAAACCGCCGTGGCCAGTACCGGCAGCCCGGCCACCAGCGCTTCGAGCAGGACGGTGCCGGTATTCTCGTTATAGGCCGGATGAATCAGCAGGTCGGCGCCGAGCAGGAAGCGGGGGATATCGCTGCGCCCCTGCAGTATGCTGACCTGCCCGGCCAGCCCGAGCGCACTCGCCTGACGCTGAAAGTAGCCCGGCTCGTCCTGCCCGATGGCGATCAGCCGCGTTCGGCTGCGCAAGGCCTGCGGCAGACTGGCCAGCGCTTTCAGGCTGCGATCGAGGCCCTTGGTCTTGAAACCCGAGCCGACCTGCAACAGGAGCAGATCATCTTCCGCCAAGGCAAACTCGCGGCGAAAATCGGCGCGAATTTCTTCCGCATTGGCCGGCGCACGTCGGTCAGGCGAAATGCCGGGCGGCAGCAGATGAAAGCGCGTGGCCGGCGTGGCGTAATGCTTTTCGAATAATGGCTGCTGAAGCGAAGAGATCATCAGGATCTCGGTACGACTTTCGGGCGAGAACACGGCGCGTTCGTAGGCGGCAAAATGCCGGTAACGCCCCGACAGCCGATACAGCGGATTGCGCAGCGTCTGCGCCTTCTCTTCGTAGCAGGGGTCGGCGGCGAAATAGACATCCAGCCCCGGCATCTTGTTGAACCCGATGACGCGATCCGCCGGACGGCGTCCCAGATCGCGGCGCACCCAGTCGGTGAATTTTGCATAGCGCCGCGCATTGCTCAACGCCTTGACCGGTACAAGCACCAGCTCGAATCCGGGCGGAACGTCGGCACGCCACTCCAGCGTGTAAACACGGACCGCATTTCCCCGCGCCTGACAGGCCAGTGCAATGCGCAGGCAGTCACGCTGCATGCCGCCAAAGGGAAAATACTTGTAAAGGCAGAAGGCCAGTTGCATCAGATTGTTTCCGGCGGCGCCTCGACGCCACGCGGACGCTTGTAGCGGTTGTAGCCCCACAGATACTGTTCGGGACACTGCCTGATCAGGTGTTCGATCTGATGATTGATCTGCTGGGCACGCTCTTCGGTGGTACCGCGGATTGGCTGCGTCGGTGCTTGCAGGTGGAAATGAAAGCCGGCCCCGCCAGGCAGACGTTCGGCCCAGACCATGATGACGGCGGCTCCACTCTCGGTCAGCCGCGCCGCCAGCGTCATCGTGTAAGCCGGCTTGCCGAAGAAGTTCATCCAGCGACCCTCGCCGAACTTCGGCGCCTGATCGGGCAGCAGGCCGACCGCTTCGCCTCGTTTCAAGGCCTTGAGCAGCGCCCGTACACCGGCCAGATCCGCTGCCGCAATGCGCAACTGCGCCCGCGCCCGCCCGGCCTCGATCATCGTTTGCAGCCACGCCTGTTTAGGCGGGCGGTAAAGCACGGTGACCGGCGCGTGCGTCGACAGGTACTGGGCGGTCACCTCGAAACAACCCAGATGCGGTGTCAGATAGACAATTCCCTTGCCCGCGCGCGTTGCCGCCTCGACCCGTTCCCATCCGCTTACCTTGACGACGTGGGCGACCGCATCGGACAAAGGACGCAACCAGATCCTGGGCAACTCAAGCGCCGAGCGGCCGGCATTGGCAATGGCCGAGGACCGCAAACGGCGCGCCTCCGTCTCGCCGAGAGCCAGCACCATGTACTCGCGCATGTGGCGGCGATAGGTCGGGGAAAATAGCCAGGCTAGCCAGCCGAGCAAAGCACCGAGCCAGTGCAGCCAGGCCAGCGGCAGATGACTCAGCATACGAAAAAAAAGGACCACGCAATAACCTTGCTGGCAACGGGTTTGACCCGCAGCTCACTAAAAACTACAATTATTACCTCCGCCGAGTTAATCAGGACAACTTGCAGGGCGGGGGTGGTCAAAAAAATGACTTCCAAAATACTGCTAAAGCGTCGTCTGCTCAAACCCCGGAGCCGGCTACGCCGACACAACGGGGTTTTTTTATTGGAGCAGAATCATATGTCCCACGAGTTTCTCTTTTCATCGGAATCCGTTTCCGAAGGCCATCCGGACAAGGTCGCCGACCAGATTTCGGATTCCATCCTCGACGCCATTCTGGCCGAAGACCCCACGGGCCGCGTTGCCTGCGAAACCCTGGTGTCCACCGGACTGGTCGTCATCTCCGGCGAAATAACGACCAAGGCGCACATCAACTACCGCGAAATTGCGCAGGAAACCGTTCGTCGCATCGGCTACACCGACTCCGACATCGGCTTCGACTACAAGAGTTGCGCCATTTTAACGGCAATCAACCGCCAGTCGCCGGATATTGCACAGGGCGTCAACGAAGGTCAGGGTCTCGATCTCGACCAGGGCGCTGGCGACCAGGGTCTGATGTTCGGCTACGCGTGCAACGAAACGCCCTCGCTGATGCCGCTGCCGATCTACTACGCGCACCGTCTCATGCAGCGCCAGGCCGAAGTGCGCAAGGATGGCCGCCTGCCGTGGCTGCGCCCGGACGCCAAGAGCCAGCTTACCGTCAACTACGTCGACGGCAAGCCGACGTTCATCGACACCGTCGTCGTCTCGACCCAGCACGGCCCCGAGGTATCGCACGCCCAGATCGAAGAGGCGGTGATCGAAGAAATCATCAAGCCGGTGTTGCCGAAAGAACTGCTGTCGGCCAAAACCCGCTTTCTGGTCAACCCGACCGGCCGCTTTGTCGTCGGCGGCCCGCACGGCGACTGCGGCCTGACCGGCCGCAAGATCATCGTCGACAGCTACGGCGGCACCGCACGCCACGGTGGCGGCGCCTTCTCCGGCAAGGATCCTTCCAAGGTCGATCGTTCGGCCGCCTACGCTGCGCGTTATGTGGCGAAGAACATCGTCGCTGCCGGCCTCGCCGACCGCTGCGAAGTTCAGGTCGCCTACGCCATCGGCGTAGCCAAACCGGTATCGCTGATGGTCAATACCTTCGGCACCGGCAAGGTCAGCGACGAGAAGATCGTCGACCTGATCGGCAAGCATTTCGACCTGCGCCCGAAGGGCATCATCCAGACGCTCAACCTGCTGCGCCCGATCTACACCAAGACCGCTGCCTACGGCCATTTCGGCCGCGAAGAGCCGGAGTTCACCTGGGAAGGAATCGACAAGGCGGCCGCACTGAAAGCCGACGCCGGACTTTGATCTTCTGTCACAAGAAAAGGGCCGCGAGGCCCTTTTTCTTTTTGTCCGAGGCAATCGGTGTAATATTATTTCTTCGGAAATTTGACGCCTAATCAGTCTCCACATCATGCTCAAGAAAATCAACGTCAAGCAGCTTGCAGTCGGCATGCACCTCAAGGAGTTCTGCGGCTCGTGGATGGAGCATCCCTTCTGGCGCTCGGCTTTCGTGATAACCGACCCCAGGGATATCAAGGCCATTCTGGCCAGCAGCATCAAGGAAGTCTGGATCGATACAGCGAAAGGACTCGATGTGGCGCTGGGCGAAACGGCAATGTCGGAAGCTGAATCCGAGGCTCAGGTTGATGCGGAACTGAACAGTGCGGCAAGTGCCGAGCGCGAAAGGACACCCGTTCCGGCCTCGCTCGAATTTGCCCGCGCCGCGAAGATCTGCGCCCAATCCAAACGCGCCGTTACCTCGATGTTTCAGGAAGCACGCATGGGCAAGGCGGTTGACATCGGCGGTGCTAAAAAGCTGGTGGAGGAAATCTCCGACTCGGTCAGCCGCAACCCAGGCGCGCTGATCAGCCTGGCCCGCCTGAAAACCGTCGATGACTACACCTACATGCACTCGGTCGCCGTTTGTGCGCTGATGATTGCCCTGTCCAGGAAGCTCAAGCTTGACGACACAGCGACCCGCTCGGCGGGAGTCGCTGGCCTGTTGCACGATCTCGGCAAGGCCATGATGCCGATGGAGGTGCTCAACAAACCGGGCAAGCTGACCGATGAAGAGTTTGCCATCATAAAAAAACACCCGGAAGAAGGCTACAAATTGCTGCTCGGCAACGCCCATGCCGATGCGATCGCTCTCGATGTGGTTCTGCACCACCACGAAAAAACCGACGGCTCGGGTTACCCCAAGGGCTTCAAGGACAGTGAAATCAGCCTCTTCGCCAAAATGGGGGCGGTTTGCGATGTCTATGACGCCATCACCTCCAACCGCCCCTACAAAGCCGGATGGGATCCCGCCGAATCGCTGCGCAAGATGGCCGAATGGGTCAATGGCCATTTTGACCCTACGGTGTTCCAGGCTTTCGTGAAAAGCCTCGGCATCTACCCGATTGGCTCGCTGGTCAAACTCAATTCCGGTCGCTTGGGCATTGTCATCGAGCAGGGCGAAAAATCCTTGCTGACGCCACGCGTCAAGGTTTTCTTCTCGACCAAATCCAATGCCCGTATCCTGCCGGAGATTGTCGATCTCTCACACTCGGGCTGCCCGGAAAAAATTTCTACCCGTGAAGATCCGGCCAAATGGAATTTCCCTGACTTCAACGAACTCTGGTCCGGATTGCCTGGCGCGCCATGGTAAGCACCGCGGTTTTTTGCTTGAAGATTCGCTCCATTGGCCGATATAAACATGGCCACTTTTTTGCATGAAATCCAGCAACTAACCCGGATGGATCAAAAACCCGCCGCGTAATGTCAATGTCGTGCCATTCCAGATCTGACGGCTGTCCGGCTTGCTGCGGGCAAGCTGGAAGCGGCCGTAAGGGCCTTCGATCCTGACCGTCTGCCCGGTCTTGACCCGATGCGCAAGCTTATTCGTGAAATCGCCCAGCGCCTTGATGAAAAAGGCGATCGTCCGCTCGCCCCGCTCGGCGCTGGCGATGGTGAAGGGATGCGCGCCCTCGCTCCGGTCAAAGGCGATGAAGGCAAACTGTCCGGGACGATGCG
>NZ_JAEUOI010000110.1 GCF_016790145.1 Propionivibrio sp.
GAAGGCGTAAAGGACGCTGCGGCAGAGAACAAGCCGACGGCCGATGCGCCTTCGCCTCCACCGCAGCAGGTCGGCGGCGGGCAGACGATCGAGGGCGAGGTCAAGGAAAAGACCAAGTCGTGAGGTGATGCAAGCAAGGACTCCGGAGTGAGGCGTTGTCAGTCCCCTCACCGTTCAAGTCTCCCTTGCGCACTCCTCATTCCTTACTCCTGACCCCTCACTTCCCACTGAACCCATGTTCGATGTCGGCTTCTCCGAACTGATCGTTATTGCCATCGTCGCCCTGGTGGTGATCGGACCTGAGCGTCTGCCCAAGGTGGCGCGCACGGTTGGGCATCTGCTCGGCCGCATGCAGCGTTATGTCAATGATGTCAAGTCCGACATCAGCCGTGAAATGCAGCTCGATGAACTGAAGAAGCTGCAAGCCGAGGTGAAGGATTCGGCACGCAGCTTCGAGCGCAGCATGAGCAGTGAATTGCAGGCAATTGAAAAGGTTGTCGATCCAACGGCGGCGTCAGTCGACCTGGGTCTTTCACCCCCCTCGACTGCAGGTATGACGTCAGTCGGGGCACAGAACATGACGCCACGGGTGACCGGCGAATCTGCCGGCCCTGCCGGAACTTCAGAATCCGCTGCGTCTGCCAGTCCGGCAGCCAAAGCGTGAACGCCGCATGAGTCAGCCGGAAGACACTTTTCTCTCGCATCTCTTCGAGTTGCGCGACCGCCTGATTCGGGTTCTGCTCTCCATCGGCATCGTGTTTGTTTGCCTGTTCCCCTGGGCCAAGGAACTTTACGCGCTTCTCGCCAAGCCGCTCCTGGCCTCCCTGCCACAGGGCGGGCAGATGATTGCCACCGACGTCGTCGGCGTTTTTCTGGTGCCGATGAAGGTGACGCTGATGCTCGCCTTCCTGATCGCCCTGCCTTACGTTCTCTATCAGATCTGGGCCTTCGTTGCGCCCGGCCTGTATGCCCACGAGAAACGGCTGGCACTACCGCTGGTGGCGGCCAGCGTCGTCCTCTTCTTTATCGGGATGGCCTTCGCGTATTTTCTGGTTTTTCCGACAGTCTTCGGTTTCATGGCCAAGGTCGCGCCGGAAGGTGTCGCCTGGATGACCGATATTGAAAAGTATCTCTCCTTTGTGATGAGCACCTTTTTAGCCTTCGGCGTGACTTTCGAGGTGCCGGTGGTGGTGATCGTCCTGGTGCAGATGCGCATCGTCAAGCTCGCCACACTCAAGGAATGGCGACCTTACGTGATTGTCGGCGCGTTCGTGGTCGGCGCCATCTTCACCCCGCCGGACGTGATTTCACAGCTCATGCTGGCCATTCCGCTCTGCCTGCTATATGAGTTGGGGATGTTGATGGCACGCTTTGTCAGCAAGCCGGACGCCGATCCGGCGGTCTCGGAGCAAAACCCGGACAAGACCTGAATTAATCGCGTTCGCGGCGCAGAGGTGGCCGTTTGCCGATGCGGATCGTGGTATCGAATAGCGTTTTCTGACGGCGCAATTTGAATGGAATCATCTCGCCGGGTTTCTGACTGGCGATCAGATCGAGCATGACCTGAGGATTCTTGACGGATTGCTCACCGACCAGAAGCAGGATATCGCCCGGTTTGATGCCCCCCACGTCAGCCGGGCTGCCGCGCTGGACGCCGGCGATCAGCGCGCCGTCCGCGTCGGGCAGGCCGAAGGACTCGGCAAGTTCCTGGGTGATCTCCTGCGCTTCGACACCAATCCAGCCGCGCGTTACCGAGCCGCTCTGGATGATCTGTTCCATGACGTTCCGGGCGGTCGATATCGGAATGGCAAAGCCAATGCCGAGCGAGCCGCCGGTACGCGAATAAATCGCCGAGTTGATGCCGACCAGATTGCCCCGACTGTCGATCAGCGCACCGCCCGAATTGCCGGGGTTGATGGCGGCGTCGGTCTGGATGAAATTCTCGAAGGTATTGATTCCCAGATGCGAGCGTCCCAGGGCCGAGACGATGCCCATGGTCACCGTCTGGCCGACGCCGAAGGGATTGCCGATCGCGAGCACGACATCGCCGACGATGACATTGTCCATCTGGCCGAGGGTAATCGCCGGCAATTTGAGCGATTTGACTTTCTCAGGGTCGATCTGCAGCACGGCAAGATCGGTCTCAGGGTCGCCGCCGACCAGACGGGCATTCAGGTTGTGCCCGTCGTTCAGCGTGACCTCGATCTGGTCGGCACCGTCGACCACATGAAAATTGGTGAGAATGAAGCCATTCGGGCTGACAATGACCCCTGAGCCGAGCCCCGAAGTGGTTTGTCCTTCGGCATCCGGGCGTTCGCCAAAAAAGTGGCGGAACAGCGGGTCGTCGATCAGCGGGTGGCGCGGCATCCTGATTTTTTGCGAGGTAAAAATATGCACCACGGAGGGCAACGCTTTTCTGGCGGCGTCGCGGTAGGAGCCGGTAGCAATGACCGATTCGCCAGTGCTCGGGGCTTCCTGCACGGCGACGATGCCCTGGTTGTTGCCGAGCGTCTTGCCCAGCCATTCAGGCTTGAGGGTACTGACCACAAAAAGAACGGCAAGACTAACCGTGACGGTTTGTGCAAAAATCAACCAGAGTCTGCGCATGGAAAGCCCAATGATGAAACGTGATCAACTGACGCGCTATCTTGACGAACTGCTTGAATCGGCGCGCTTTAAGGATTATTGCCCAAACGGCCTGCAAGTGGAAGGATGTGGCGACGTGCAACGTGTCGTCGCTGGCGTCACCGCCAGCCAGGCGCTGGTCGACGCGGCCATTGAGCGCGGGGCGGATACCCTGCTCGTGCATCACGGCTGGTTCTGGCGCGGCGAGGATGGACGCGTGACCGGATTTCGCAAGGCGCGCCTGCAGGCGCTGCTGAAGCACGACATCAACCTGATCGGCTATCACCTGCCGCTCGACAGTCACGTCGAATTCGGCAACAACGCGCAACTGGCCAAACGCCTGGGGTGGACGCTCGAAGGGCGTTTCGGCGAGCAGGATCTCGGTTGGTATGGCCACACGTCGGCACCGACAACACTTTTCGATCTGGGACGCCAAGTCGCTGTGCAATTGCAGCGCGAGCCTCAGGTCATCGGCGAGGCGAGCAAGCCGGTGAGCCGTATTGCCTGGTGTTCGGGCGGTGCGCAAGGCATTTTCGAGCAGGCGATTGCTACGGGCGTCGACGTCTATCTGAGCGGAGAGATTTCTGAGCAGAATGTCCATCTGGCGCGTGAATCGGGCGTTGCCTATATGGCTGCCGGCCACCACGCCACCGAGCGTTACGGTGTTCAGGCGCTGGCCGCGCATCTGGCCGCTCGCTTTGGCCTGGAGTGCGAGTTTGTCGATATCGATAATCCGGTTTGAGGCAGATCATTTTCACAAGGAATAACCATTTTTAAGGGGAGTTGGCATGAACCATGTTTTTCCGCCTGCAGCGCAGGTCGTACTTCACGTCGCTGGCCGCGAGGCACTCTTTCCGGTGCGTCGGGTTTATTGTGTCGGGCGCAATTACGCCGACCATGCGGCCGAAATGGGCGCCGATACGCGCGAGCCGCCATTCTTCTTCAGCAAGCCGGCGGATGCGCTGGTTCCCGGCGGCGGCGACGTCACCTATCCGCCGATGACCAGTAACCTTCAGCATGAAGTCGAACTGGTTGTGGCACTCGGCAAGGGCGGTTCCAGCATTCCAGCCGATCAGGCGCTGGAGTGCGTGTTTGGCTACGCCGTCGGCTTTGATCTGACCCGGCGCGATCTTCAGTCGCGCGCCAAGGACAAGGGGCATCCGTGGGACATGGGCAAGGGTTTCGACCAGAGCGGGCCGATCAGTGATATTCAGCCGGTGGCTGTGGTCGGTCATCCGGGGAAGGTCGCCATCTGGCTCAAGGTCAACGGCGAGTTGCGGCAAAGCGGAGAGCTTGCGCAGATGTCATGGAAGGTGGCCGAAGTGATCGCCAACCTTTCAACTTATGTTTGCCTGGCGCCGGGCGACCTGATCTTTACCGGGACGCCGGCGGGTGTATCGACGGTCGTGCGCGGCGATGTGCTCGAAGGCGGCGTTGAGGGCGTTGGCGAGTTGACGGTCAGGATCGTTTGATGCGGTGTGCGTCGTGGTGGTAGTCGATGTGCGAGAAAACATGAAAACCAGCTACCGGACCATCACGGCCTACGTCACCAAGGACGGCTCGGAAATCCGTGAACTGATGCATCCGGCCGTTCACGGCAATGCCCGGCAGAGTCTGGCCGAGGCGATCGTTCAGCCGGGGCAGAAAACGCAATTGCACCGGCACCTGATGAGCGAAGAGTTGTATCACGTTACGCAGGGCTCGGGAATCATGCGCCTTGGCGAAAACAGCCTGCTCATCGGGGACGGCGATACGGTGCACATTGCCCCCGGAGTGGCGCACTGCGTGCAGGCGACAGGTGAGTCACCCCTGCACATTCTTTGCTGTTGCAGCCCGGCCTATAGTCATGAGGATACGGAGATGCTGTAGCGCCCCAGAGCCGGTGCGCCAAGCAGGGCGTTGCCCTTGAGGATTCACCGCGCCAGTCAATACTTTTTTGTCATGCGAGTCCTCACCGGCCGTTCCGGCCACAATCGAAACGCGCGTTGACTGGCGAAATGCGCTAGCCTGAGCCACCCTTTCCTGCCTACTGGCGCCTCAATGTTTTTTCAACAGACCCGTCTGATTCTGCTCCATGCGGCACCCATGCTGGTTGCCCAGATGGCCTCGATGGGCATGATGGTGATCGACACGGTGCTGCTTGGCCATTATGGCACCGAGGATCTTGCGGCGGTGGCGGTTGGCGGCGGTATTTACATCGCGGTGATCTTCGCGCTGGTCGGCATCCTGCAGGCGGTATCGCCAATGGTCGCCCAGCTCAAGGGGGCCGGACGCGAGGTCGAGATCGCTGGCACCTTGCAGCAAGCTTTCTGGCTGGCTTTGCTGCTTGCCGTACCGGGCGTCGTCTTTCTGCATCACCCGGACGCCCTGCTTTCCCTGTCGGACATCGAGCCGGGCGTCGAGTCCAAGGCGCGTGCCTATCTCGCCCTGCTGGCCTGGGGAATGCCTGCCGCACTGCTTTATCGTACATTCTACGCGTTCAGCAACGCGCTTGGCCGGCCTCGCCCGCTGATGCTGATCTCTCTTGGCGGCGCGCTGCTGCATGCTGTCCTGGCCTGGCTACTGGTGACCGGACGCCTCAGTTCCGAGGGTCTGGGTGCATTGGGCTGTGCTATCTCGAATGCCGTGGTGAGCTGGTTTGCGCTGTTGTGCGGCGCCCTCTACATGGTCTTCAGCAAACCTATGGCTGTGTATCGCTTGCTGCATGGCTGGCAACGCCCGTGTCCGGGAACCTTGAAAGAGCTGGTGCGACTCGGGCTGCCGATGGGCTTCTCGAACTTTGTCGAAATATCATCCTTCACTCTGATCTCGCTCTTCGTCGCTCAGCTTGGCGCAACGATTGTCGCCGGGCATCGCATCGTCGCCAATCTGGCGGCCCTCTGTTACATGCTGCCGCTGGCCTTGGCCGTTGCCACGCTGGCGCAGGTCGGGCTGGCGGCGGGCGCGCGTGACTGGCGTCGAGCACAGGTGTCCGCCGGCGCCGGACTGCTGCTCGCCGGCGCACTGGCTAGCGGCCTGGGTTTCATGCTGTGGCTGAGCGAAGCCGCTCTGGTGAATGCCTTCAGCAGCGACCCGGCCGTGCGCCTGGTGTCGCTCTCGCTGATTGCCTACGTGGCCATTTATCAAGTGTTCGATGCGCTGCAGACCGTTGCCGCCTATGCCCTGCGCGGCTACAAGATCACCTTGGTGCCGATGTTCGTACACATCGTCTGTTTCTGGGGGATTGGTCTGCTCGGCGGCTGGTGGCTGGCCTTTCACGCGGCCCGGCCGATGGGCGTCGCCGGCTTCTGGGTGGCCTCGCTGGCCAGCTTGGTGCTGGCGGCGGTACTACTCGGCGGGCTGCTGTGGCGGAGAGTGCGAATGGTGCCGGATTAGCACGGGTTGTGCAGCGAATGGCAAGCTTGACCTGCCCGCCGGCGCCGCGCGCGAATGGATCGACAGAGTCAGGCGCCGAGCCATTCCCGGCGCAGCCGATCGGACTTTCCACTGGGCGCGAGCTTTGCCGTCTCGGCCGGGGGAGGGTCGAGGTGAACCTTGAATTCCATCAGTTCGTCGCGCCGGAAAGCGTGCACCTTGATGCTGTCGCCTGGCTGGTGACGTGCGAGTTGCCGGTCGATGCTCGCCGGTGTTACGCGCAGGCCGTCGATGGCCAGCAGGATGTCCCCGGCGGAAAGCCCGGCGGCTTGCGCCGCGCCCTGGCTGTATACGGTCGCCAGCCTGAGTTCGTTATTTTCGCTGGCAGTTTTGATGCCGAGCGAGGGAATCTTGGCCGCTTCCCAGCCCAGCTTGATGGCAAAGGGCGCGAGCAGTTTCTTCAGCGGCAATTCACCCGTGCCGTGCACGGCATCGGCAAAGAAACGCCGCAGATTGATCCCTGAAAGTTCTTCGCTGATCAGCCGGATATCGTCCTCGGCGACCCCGATGCCGGTTTTCCCGTGGCGCTGCCAGAGGGCGCGCATGGTGTCGTCGAGCGAGATTTTGCCAAGGGTTTTGCGGCGTAGTGTGAGATCGAGGGCGAGCGCGACCAGCGCACCCTTGGCGTAGTAGCTGACCACCGCATTGGGGGTGTTTTCGTCGGGCCGGTAAAACTTGCTCCAGGCATCGAAACTCGATTCGGCCAGTGTTTGCTGCCGACGGCCGGGGCCGCGTTCGACGTTGCTGATCGTTTTGGCGGTGAGTTCGAGCCAGTCCTTGAGTTCGATGACACCGCTGCGCAGGAGGGCCAGATCGTCGTAGTACGAGGTAAAGCCTTCAAAAGCCCAAAGCAGCGTCGTGTAGTTTTCGCGGTCAAGCTGGTGGGGCTTGAACGCCGCCGGCGTAATGCGCTTGACGTTCCAGGTGTGGAAGTACTCGTGACTGCACAGTCCGAGGAAGGTCCGATAGCCTTCGCTGAGGCCCTGCATGCCGGGGTACGGCAGGTCATTGCGCGCGCACAGCAGGGCGCTCGAAGCGCGATGTTCGAGACCGCCATAGCCTTCACCGACGGCGGTGACGAGAAAAACGTAGCGCGACATCGGCGCCGGTTCGCCAAAGAAACGGATCTGCCATTCGCAGATGCGCTTGAGGTCGGCGCTGAGGCGTTCCAGATCGCAGTCGTGATGACCGCTGATGGCGATCTCGTGCGGCACGCCGCAAGCCTTGAAGCGGGCCAGGGTGAAGCGGCCCATTTCGACCGGGTGGTCGATCAGTTCATCGTAGCTGGCGGCGCGGTAGAGCCCGAAGCCGTGCGGCCTGGCACAACGTGTTTCACCGCGTGCCGGTTCGAGTGCGGTGGCAATGCGCCAGTCCTTGCAAGCGTTGCCTGCTGGTGGCTGGATGTTGAGCAGACAGGGGGCATCCTCGTGTCCGTGTACGCGCAGGAAGACGCTGGTGCCGTTGAAGAAGGCGTGCGTCTGGTCGAGATGGGCGCCGCGTACCGAGAGATCCCAGGCGTAGATCACGGCGGTGACGGTGATCGGCCCGCCGTGCCGCATCGGCGCGGCCTGCCAGGTGTGCTTGTCGATCTTTGTCAGGCGTAGCGGCTTGCCGCCGGACTCGGCACGGATGGCCACTATATGCCGGGCAAAGTCGCGGATCAGGTAGCTGCCGGGAATCCAGGCGGGCAACGCGAAGCGCTGGCCGGTCGGGTCGGGGTTGGTCACGCAGCAGCAGACTTCAAAGGTATGCGCCTGCGTGCTCAGGGGCTGGATGGAATAACGGAGCGGGGTTTGTTTCATGGCTCTATGTGTTGGGATGATGTCAGTCGGATTGTACGTTCAAGCGCCTGCAATCGGCGTATCCTGCTGTTGGGTGGCACGCCTCTAAATCCGGCTGCGCAACACCCCCTTGTCAATGCCACTAGAAAAAGTCCAGTGCCTGCCTTGTTCTTCGCCCATCAGGCAAGCCGGCACTGCCGCCAGTGGGTAAATGCGAGTTTGGAACAAAAAGGTTTCAGCATAAAAGCCGGATAGTTGTGATAAAGTAACGGGGCTGAATCCAGCTCATAACGATACTGCCAATCCATCTCAGGTTTAACGATGCCCCTTCCTCCGCCCAGTGCAGTGCGCACACGCATGCATCAACGCCGCGTCAGTTTTGATGGATTCAAGCGTGTCGATGGCTTGTGGGACATTGAAGCGCGTCTGGTGGATACCAAGGATCAGGACTATCCGCTGTCGTCCGGCCTGCTCAAGCCCGGTGAGGCAGTGCACGACATGTCGGTGCGGGTAACCATCAACCGCAAGATGACCATTCTCGAGGCCGCGAGTTGCTCCGATGCAACACCCTACATGGGTTACTGCAACACCATTCCTCCGGACTACTCAAAGGTTGTCGGACTGAATCTGTTCAAGGGTTTTCTCAAGGCGGTCAAGGAGATGTTCGGCGGTACGCGGGGCTGCGCGCACCTGAGCGAATTGCTGATGTTCCTGCCTACTGCCGCATTGCAGACAATTGCCAGTGAAGTACCTGATAATGCCGATAGCGAGCATAAGCCCTATCAGCTCGATCGTTGCCACGCACTGGTTTCGCATTCGGAAACGGTTCAGCGCTATTACCCGCGCTGGTATCGCAACCAAAACCCCGGGTAGGGGATCCTGCCTAAAGATGGTCATTTAAATCTTCAATCCAAGCAAGGAAAGCGCATGAAAATTCATGAATATCAGGGGAAAGAACTTCTCAGGAAGTTCGGCGTAGTCGTTCCGCGCGGTGTTTTTTGCAACTCGGTCGATGATGCCGTGAAAGCGGCTGAATCATTGGGCGGCAAGGTCTGGGTGGTTAAAGCCCAGATCCATGCGGGCGGTCGCGGCAAGGGTGGCGGCGTCAAGGTAGCCAAGTCGCTGGACGAAGTGCGGCAGTATGCCGGGCAGATCCTCGGCATGCAACTGGTTACGCACCAGACCGGCCCGGTGGGCCAGAAGGTTCGTCGTCTGCTGATCGAGGAAGGTGCAGACATCAAGAAGGAATACTATGTCGCCGCGCTGACCGATCGTGCCACACAGAAGGTGGCCATGATGGCCTCCTCCGAAGGCGGCATGAATATCGAGGAAGTGGCGCACAACACTCCCGAGAAGATCCTCAAGGTCTTCATCGATCCGGCGATCGGCCTGACAGACGCACAAGCCAGCGAACTGGCCAACGGCATCGGCGTTCCTGCGGCTTCCGTCGGCAAAGCGGTCGAAGCGCTCAAAGGTCTTTACAAGTGCTACATGGAAACCGATGCTTCGCTGGCGGAAATCAACCCGTTGATTCTCGAAGGCAACGGCAACATCAAGGCACTCGACGCCAAGTTCAACTTCGATGGCAATGCACTTTACCGTCAGCAGGAGATCGTCGCCTTCCGCGACCTCGACGAAGAAGATCCCGATGAGCTTGAAGCCTCCAAATTCGATCTCACCTACATCGCGCTCGACGGCAATATCGGCTGCCTGGTGAACGGCGCCGGTCTGGCCATGGCCACCATGGACACGATCAAGCTGTTCGGTGCCGAGCCGGCTAATTTCCTCGACGTCGGCGGCGGCGCAACGACCGAGAAGGTGACCGAAGCGTTCAAGATCATGCTCAAGAACCCGAAGGTCAAAGGCATTCTGGTCAACATCTTCGGCGGCATCATGCGTTGCGACACGATCGCCAATGGAGTCGTCGCTGCTGCCCGTGAAACCCATTTGTCGGTGCCGCTGGTGGTGCGCATGAAGGGTACCAACGACGATCTGGGCAAGCAGATACTGAAGGATTCCGGTCTGCCGATCATCACGGCCGATTCCATGGCTGAAGCCGCCACCAAGATCGTTGCTGCGGTCAAGTAAGGAGCCACACTATGTCAATTCTGATCAACAAAAACACCAAAATCATCACCCAGGGCATTACCGGTAAGACCGGTCAATTCCACACCGAAAAGTGCCAGGAATACGCCAATGGCAAAAACTGCTTCGTCGCGGGCGTCAACCCGAAGAAAGCCGGCGAATCGATTTTTGATATTCCGATCTTCGGCTCGGTCAAGGAAGCGGCGAAGCAAACCGGTGCCACCGTCTCGGTCATCTACGTTCCGCCCCCCGGCGCGGCTGCCGCGATCTGGGAAGCGGTCGAAGCCGATCTCGATTTGGTAATCTGTATCACCGAAGGCATTCCGGTTCGCGACATGCTCGAAGTGCGCAACAAGATGAAGAAGAGGGAAGCCGCCGGCGGCAAAAAAACGCTTCTGCTCGGCCCGAACTGCCCGGGTGTGATCACGCCGGACGAAGTCAAGATCGGCATCATGCCCGGTCACATCCACAAAAAGGGTCGCATCGGCGTCGTTTCGCGCTCCGGCACGCTTACTTATGAAGCGGTAGGCCAATTGACCGAAATCGGTCTCGGCCAGTCGACGGCAGTCGGCATTGGTGGCGACCCGATCAACGGTCTCAAGCACATCGATATCATGCGCATGTTCAACGACGATCCCGATACCGACGCAGTGATCATGATCGGTGAAATCGGCGGTCCCGATGAAGCCGATGCGGCGGTCTGGTGCAAGGCCAACATGAAGAAGCCGATCGTTGGCTTCATCGCCGGTGTTACCGCGCCGGCCGGCAAGCGCATGGGCCACGCCGGTGCGCTGATTTCCGGCGGTGCCGATACGGCCAATGCCAAGCTTGCCATCATGGAAGAGTGTGGCTTCACCGTGACGCGCGACCCTTCGGAGATGGGCAAGCTGCTCAAGGCGCTGATCAAGTAGACTTTGTTTCATCAGCTAAAAAGGGCAGACTTCGGTCTGCCCTTTTTTTCGGTTCCTGCCGGGCCTGTTCTTGTCAATACTTAATCCAGCTTCAAAAAAACCTCAGCGATGAAGGCAGACAGGATGCAATGCCGGAAAATTTCCTGCCCCGGTTCTTCCGGTGCTTTTACAGTATTTTGGAGGATTTATGCCCTTGTTTTTGAATGAAGCCGATGTTCGTCAGTTGCTGACCATGCCAATGGCCATCGAGGCGGTTGAAGAAGCGCATCGTGAACTCTCGCTCGCCAATGCCGTCGATGTACCGCGACAGCGTACGCGCTTGCCTAAGACGGCGCTGCATATTCTGCAGGGGGCGCTACCAGGACGCGATGCCATTGGTTACAAGGCCTATACCAGCAACCGTGCTGGTGTCCGTTTTCTGGTTCACGTTTTCAGTGTGTCGACCGGGATGTTGCGTGTCGTGCTCGAAGCCAATCTGCTGGGAATGATGCGTACCGGGGCGGCTTCAGGGGTGGCCACCCGCGCTCTGGCCCGACCCGATGCCGATGTGATGGGACTGTTCGGCGCTGGATGGCAGGCTGAGGGGCATATCGAGGCCATTGCCGCCGTTCGTCCCCTACGCCGGGTCAAGGTTTTTGCACGCAACACGGAGCGTCTGGCAGCGTTTTGCGTAAAGATGTCGGAGCGTCTGGGAATCGATGTAATTGCGGCCTCATCGGCGGAAGAGACCGTGTGCGGCAGTGCCATCGTCAGCACTGTTACGACATCGGCGACGCCCTTGTTTGAAGCGAAGTGGCTGTCACCGGGGACACACATCAATGCGGCGGGATCGAATTCGCTGATACGGCGTGAAGTTGGCGAGGACGTACTTAACAGCAGTCACCTCATCGTCGTCGATAGCGTCGAGACGGCGCTCAAGGAAGCGGGCGATCTTCTGCCTGCACTCGAAAAGGGACGCCTTAGCGAGCGCCAACTGGTCGAACTGGGTGATGTGATTATCGGAAGTCATCCCGGTCGCAGTACGCCTGATGAGATCACGCTGTTCGAGTCGCAGGGGATGGCCGTACAGGACATAGCGCTGGCGGTGCGGATCGAGGCGCTGGCGCGGGAGCGTGGCGTGGGAATCAGGCTACCTTATGGCGACTCAAAGTTGAGCGCTTAGGCTTTTTCAAGCTTCGTCCAAATTCAGCCTGGTTGCTGTTTGAAAGCTGTTTTTCGTGTGAATTCTGTGAATTCTTGTGTTCTGGTGGCCTGCGGTTTAGCCTTGTTGCGTTTATTTTTCCGGCTTAAATTTCATTTCAGATTGACTGATCTCTTGCAGAACTGTAAGAATGCACTATAGACTGCTGTTTCTCCTTCTCATTTTCTTCTCTAAGGAGGCGGCAAGGAGATAACAGGGGCGGTAGCGGGGCTTGAAATGACCGTCCTGGTCGATGCACCAGGGGAGGGATAAAAATGCGCAAGACGGGATTCTGGAAAACTGACTGGTTCCTTGGCCTGGTTGTCAGTTGTGTCATGCTTGTTGCGGCCAGCAGCGACCTGATTCGCAGTCTGGAACGCAAGGCCTATGACCTTGGCGTTCAGGCATCGAGCCGTACCCCGCTTGATCGTGTGGCGGTTATCGCCATTGATGATGCTTCAATTGCCAACATTGGACGCTGGCCATGGCCGCGTGACCGTCTGGCAAAAATGACCGATCTGCTTGCGGCCGGCAAGGCCAGGGTGGTGGCTAACACGGTTTTCTTCTTCGAGCCGCAGATCGATCCTGGATACATCTACGTCACTCGACTACTCGATATTTTCAAAAAGACAGCGCAGAACAATGAGTCATCGCCCGCAATGGAGCAGATCAGCGGTGTACTCAACGAAGCCGAACTGGCGTTGAATACGGATCGAATTCTGGCCGAGAGCATCGGCAAGGCCGGCAATGTCCTGTTACCCATGCTGTTTGTGCTGGGTGAGCCAAAAGGACGGCCGGACAAGGATTTGCCGGAGTTCGTCACACGCAACAAGCTGTCACATGTCGCTGACAATAGTGGCGATGTCTGGCCAACACTTTCATTGCAAGTACCGATCGAAGCGTTTGGCGTCAAGGCCGCAGCCATCGGCCACCTTAACGCCAACGCCGATGTTGATGGCGCCATACGTGCTGAACCCCTGGTGTTGCGCCATTACAACCAGTACTACCCTTCGCTGTCTCTGATGATTGCGGCGAAGAGCCTGAATCTCGGACCAGCCGATGTACGCGTAGTGCTTGGCAAGGAAGTTAGTCTCGGTAATCTGCATATTCCGACCGATTCGGAAACGCAGATGAATACGTTTTTCTACAAGGAGCATGAGGGCAAGCCAGCGTTTCAGGTTGACTCCTTCTATGACGTGCTGACTGGCAAGATTCCCGCCAGCAAATATCAGGACAAAATCGTTCTTATCGGGGCCACGGCTTCGGGTGTGGGCAGCACGCAGGTGACGCCGGTTTCACCGGCCATGCCGCCGGTGCTGACCTTGGCGCATGCCGTCTCCAGCATACTGCAGGAGCATTTCTTTGTTACACCGGAGTGGGGCATCTGGGCTTCGCTTGGCGTTTTCGTGCTGGTTGCCGCCTATCTGATCGCCCTCTTGCCAAGGCTTTCGGCCGGCGTTGGTGCCATGACTACGGCGCTTATACTGGTGACCCTGATATGCGCGCATTTTGCCCTGATGGTGGGGAGTGCGCTGTGGATTCAGTTGATGGCGCCGGCCACCCTGTTGCTGGTCGGTCATCTCCTGCTGACGACCAAGCGCTTCCTGATGACCGAGCGCGGCAAGGAAAAGTCGGAAGCCGATTCGGCCGAGTCGAACCGAATGCTCGGCCTTGCCTTCCAGGGCCAGGGTCAGCTCGACATGGCCTTCGACAAGTTTCGCAAGTGTCCGCTGGACGATGCGCTGATGGAGAATCTGTACAACCTGGCGCTTGATTTTGAGCGCAAGCGACAGTTCAACAAAGCCGAAGCGGCGTTCCGTTACATGGCCGACTACAACCCGAAGTTCCGCGACGTTGAACAGCGCCTCAGTCGTGCCAAGGCGCTGTCGGAAACCGTCATGCTCGGCGGTACCGGCGGGCGGGCCAACGCCAGTACTCTGATGCTCGGTGGCGGTCAGGTCGAAAAGCCGATGCTGGGTCGTTATCAAATCGAAAAGGAACTGGGCAAGGGAGCCATGGGCGTCGTCTATCTTGGTCGCGACCCAAAGATCAACCGTGTTGTGGCGATCAAGACCATGGCGCTGTCGCAGGAGTTTGAAGAAGACGAACTGGTCGAAGTGAAGGAACGTTTCTTCCGTGAGGCAGAAACCGCCGGCCGTCTCAACCACCCGAATATCGTAACCATGTACGATGCAGGAGAAGAGCACGATCTGGCCTATATCGCTATGGAATTCCTCAAGGGCCGCGATCTGGTGCCGTACACCAAAACTGACCACCTGTTACCGCTTCCGCAGGTGGTGAGTATCGTAGCCCGGGTAGCCGATGCGCTAGCCTACGCGCACAGCAACAACGTTGTTCATCGTGACGTCAAGCCCGCCAACGTGATGTACGAACCCGAGTCAGACCAGGTCAAGGTTACCGATTTCGGTATTGCACGCATCACCGATTCATCAAAAACAAAGACAGGCATGGTGCTCGGTACGCCGAGCTACATGTCGCCTGAACAGTTGTCGGGCAAGAAGATAGACGGCCGGTCCGACTTGTTCTCATTGGGTGTTACGCTCTACCAGATGTCTTGCGGCAAACTGCCGTTTGTCGGCGAATCGATGGCGCAACTGATGTTCAAGATTGCCAATGAGGCTTACACCGATTGTCGTGCGGTGAATCCACAGGTGCCGGATGACCTGGCAGCCGTTATTGATCGTGCCCTGAGCAAGGACATAGCGCAGCGCTATCAGACGGGTGAAGAAATGGCGCGTGATTTGCGCGCGTGCATGCATCAGACATCTGTGAAACATCCCGAAGTCGATATTCAGTTATAGGGAGACGATTTGGACAGCACGCTAAGCAACGCTCTTGAAATCGTTCTCCGAACTGACCCGGGAATGGTTAGAGGGCATAACGAAGATGCAGTATTTGCCAACCCGAATCAGGGGTTCGTGATACTGGCCGATGGTATGGGGGGTTATAACGCTGGCGAGGTGGCGAGCGGTATGGCCACCACGCTGCTATCTACCGAGCTGGAAACGGCGTTTGCCGCCAAGCCGCCCCACGAAATCGACAGAGCGAGCGGCCAGTCGTTTGCCCGTCGCTATATTCTGGAGAAGATGGCGATGACCAACTCGGCCATCTATAAAACGGCGGAAAGCCAGCCTCAGTATGCCGGGATGGGGACGACGCTGGTTATGGCCCTGTTTTACGACGATCAGATGACGGTTGCGCATATTGGCGATTCGCGGCTTTACCGCTTGCGTGGTGAAACCTTCAGTGCGATCACGCGCGACCACTCGTTGCTGCAGGAGCAGATCGATAGCGGTATGATTTCCCCTGAAGAGGCCAAGTTCTCGCAGAACAAAAACCTGGTAACGCGGGCACTGGGCGTGGATCCTGAAGTTGAAACCGAGATTCACGACTACCCGGTATTGCCCGGCGATATTTATCTGTTGTGCTCGGATGGTCTCAACGACATGGTTGAGGATGAGGAAATCCAACTCACCCTGCAGATGCTTGCCGCCAATCTGGATCTGGCAGCGACTCAACTCATTCAAATGGCCAACGATAATGGCGGACGTGATAACGTTTCGGTAATTCTGGTCAAGGTACTGCGTGAGTTTCCTGCTAATCGGGGCTGGTGGTCGAAATTTATGGCATGGTTTAGATAAGGACGGAAAATCGATGGCTAAGCTGATACTGAGTATGGACGGTCTGGTTCTCAAGGAAATACCACTGACCAAGGAGCGGATGAGCATTGGCCGCAAGGCAAGCAACGATATCCAGATCGATAATCTGGCGATCAGTGGCGAACATGCGGCGGTGGTAACAATCCTCAATGACTCCTTCCTTGAAGACCTGAACAGCACCAATGGAACGCTGGTCAATAGTCAGCCGGCGAAAAAGCATTTCCTGAAGAACGGTGATGTCATCGAGCTTGGCAAGTACAAGCTAAAGTATGTTACCGAGCAGGTGCAGCAGGTTCATGAGGCTGATTTTGAAAAGACCATGATTTTGCGGCCTAATACCCTGAAGCCGCCACCGAGCGCTGAACAGCCTTCGATGGCCACGCCTGAAGTAAAGCATACGTTTGCTGACACACAGAGCGGAAAAATGCCTCCGCCAGGAGCGGCTCCCCACCGACCCACAGCTATCCCGGCAACCGGAGCGATCCAGATACTCAATGGCGCCAGCGCCGGACGTGAGCTTGAACTGACCAAGACCCTGACCACCCTGGGCAAACCCGGCGTTCAGGTGGCGGTAATAGCCAGACGACCGCAAGGCTATTTCATCACGCATGTTGAAGGGAAGCAGTACCCTGTTTTGAATGGTCAAGTGGTTGATGCCCAGGCACATCAACTGGCAGACCATGATGTCATTGAAATTGCCGGCATCAAAATGGAGTTCTTCCTGAAAAACGCCTGATTAGCCGACCATCCGGGCGTTAGCGAATTGAAAAAAAACCTCGTTCGGATCGTGCTCGGCATGTTGCTGGGCCTGGTTTTTCTTGGTCATTCGGCCAGGGTCTATCAGATACCACTGCTCAATACGCTCGATGCGTTCGTTTACGACGGACGCCTGCGTCTGACCACCAAGGGCGGCGTCGATGAGCGTATCGTCATCCTCGATATTGACGAGAAAAGTCTGGCCGAAGCAGGTCGCTGGCCGTGGAGCCGCGACAAGATGGCGGCACTGGTCACGCAGCTTTTTGACCACTACGGGATCGCCGTTCTCGGCTTCGACGTGGTGTTTGCCGAGCCGGACAACAGTTCCGGGCTGTCGTCGCTGGAAGCCATTGCCGGCGGCGAACTCAAGGGTGACGCTGGTTTTCACTCGGCATTGAAGGAGCTTCGTGGCACCTTGGACTTTGACCGACGTTTCGCTGAGGCATTGCGCAACCGGTCGCTGGTTCTTGGCTACTATTTCACCAATATCGACCAGGCAAACCGCAGCGGTGCATTGCCCGAGCCGGTGCTTCCATCAGGAACGTTCACTGGCAGAAATGTCGCGTTAACGACCTGGAGCGGATTCGGCGGCAACCTGCCGGAATTCCAGAGCAGTGCAGTCAATGCCGGGCACTTCAATCCGATAGTTGATTTTGACGGTATTTCGCGCCGGGTTCCGATGCTCGTCGAGCACGACGGGAAGTACTACGAATCGCTTTCGCTGGCCATGGTGAGGGTGTTGCTCGGCAAGCCTCAGGTTGTTCCGGGGTACCCTGAAAGCGGGGCGCATGGCGGCCTCGAGTGGCTGGATCTGCCAACCGAGCGAGGAACCTTGCGTATTCCAGTCGACGAAAATGGAGCCAGTCTGATCCCCTATCGCGGCGTGCAGGGCAGTTTCACTTATCTTTCGGTCGCTGACGCACTGGCCGGGCGGCTGCAAGTGGATCAGCTCAAAGGAAAGATTGTTTTGCTCGGCACGACAGCGCCGGGTTTGATGGATTTGCGGGCAACGCCTGTTGGCAGCACCTACCCGGGGGTCGAGATTCATGCCAACCTGGTCGCCGGCATCCTGGATGCCGCCATCAAGCAGAAACCCTCCTATGTTCTTGGTGCCGATGTTCTGTTGCTCTCATTCTGCTGTTTTTTGCTGGCTTTCCTTTTGCCGGTACTTTCACCCTTGCGCGCGACCTTGCTGTCAATCACCTGCCTTCTGGTGGTGACGGCACTTAATTTCTCCTTGTGGGTGTCCGGTCTTGTGATGCCTCTGGCTTCGGTCGTTTCGGCCATTCTCGCGCTTTTTGCGTTGAACATGTCCTGGGGCTACTTCGTCGAGTCACGCAGCAAGCGTCAGTTCACCGAGCTCTTTGGCCAGTACGTGCCGCCCGAGCTGGTAGACGAAATGGCGCGAGACCCCGAACGTTACAGCATGGAAGGCAAGAACGAAGAACTGACCGTACTTTTCTCGGATGTTCGTGGTTTTACAAGCATCTCAGAGGGGCTCGACCCCAAGGAACTGACGCAGTTGATGAACGAGTATCTTGGCGCAATGACCAAAGTCGTCCAGAAAAATCGGGGCACACTCGACAAATACATCGGTGATGCGATCATGGCGTTCTGGGGTGCGCCGGTAGCCGATGTCGAACATGCACGCCATGCCGTGATGACCGCGCTGGAAATGCAATCCGAGTTGCGCAAGCTCGATGAGCCCTTCAAGGCGCGTGGCTGGCCGGCACTGCATGTCGGCGTCGGCATCAATAGCGGTACGATGACGGTAGGCGACATGGGGTCGAAAGTACGCAAGTCCTATACGGTGATGGGCGATGCCGTGAATCTCGGTTCGCGGCTGGAGGGGATTACCAAGCAGTATGGCGTCGGAATTATTGTGAGCGACAGTACCAGGGCCCTGGTCAAGGACTTGGTCTATCGTGAGCTTGATCGGGTTCGAGTCAAGGGCAAGGATGAGCCGGTCGGGATCTTCGAGCCTCTGGGGGCGGCAACAGAAATTAACAAGGCGTTGCAGGATGAGCTCAAGCTCTGGAATCAGGCCTTGCGCCTCTACCGCCAGCAGGATTGGGATCAAGCCGAGCTACAGTTGTACAATCTGTCGCGTATGAGTCCGGAGCGCGCACTGTATCAGATGTATACACAACGTATCGCTCATTATCGCGCTAATCCGCCAGGCGAGGCTTGGGACGGTGTGACCACCTTTGATACGAAGTGATGACAGTCAGCACGCAGGAGCAAGGCTAAGGTCAGTGGAGACAAGATGAAAGTCAGAATTCTTGGCTGTAGTGGCGGTATCGGAGGGCGTCATCTGCGCACCACCTCGATGCTCGTCGACCATGACATCCTGATTGACGCGGGTACCGGAGTGGCCGATCTCTCCCTCGCCGAACTGGCCATGATCGATCATGTGTTCATCACGCATTCACATCTGGATCATATTGCCGCGTTGCCCCTGATGATCGACTCGATTGCCGATATGCGCGACAAGCCGGTAACGGTTTATGCCAGCGATGCCACGCTTGAAATCATCCAGAATCATATCTTCAATTGGGCGATCTGGCCGGATTTCAGCGAGATCTCGATTCGCGAACAAGCGGTAATGCAATACAAGTCGATTCGCCTCGGGCAGAAAATCCGTTTTGGCGAACGCACGATCACCGCAGTACCGGCCGAGCATACGGTACCCGCCGTAGGCTATCATCTGGATTCCGGAGCCGGTAGTCTTGTGTTTACCGGCGACACCACGGCCAACGACGTTTTCTGGCCGGTAATCAACAAGATAGTCAATTTGCGCT
Source organism: Propionivibrio sp. (assembly GCF_016790145.1). Taxonomy (GTDB): domain Bacteria; phylum Pseudomonadota; class Gammaproteobacteria; order Burkholderiales; family Rhodocyclaceae; genus Propionivibrio. The sequence continues at coordinate 19,234 of NZ_JAEUOI010000110.1, forward strand.
ACCTGATCATCGAAACCGCGTTCTCGAATCAGGAAAAGCGCCTGGCCATCATGTCGAAACATCTTTGTCCGAGTATGCTGGGAGACGAACTTGCCAAGCTGGTGCGCGATGCCACAATCTTTATTTCACATCTGAAGCCTGGTCAGATTGAGCTCATCATGGGAGAGATCGAGGAGTGTGCCGGCGACTTCAAACCCAGGATGCTGCAAAACAACCAGGTTTTTGAGTTCTGAGCCATGACGATCGAAACAAAGCAAGGCACCACCAGGACTTTTGGCGCTGAGGTTCTGCGCCGTTTGGAGCCCATCCGTGCACTCTCCAGCATGCGTTTGCTCGAGTTGTCCACGTTGTGCACTATCGAGACGGTAAGTCGGGGGCTTGACCCGTTTCGTTTGCAAGGTGTGACCGGGCAGTCGGTTTACTTGATGACGGGCGAACTCAAAGTTTCTTTTGACGACGGATCGTCCTGTGTTCTGGTTGGCGGAAGCGAGGCCTCAAACTGGCCGCTGGCCAAGCGTTCGCCGTTTGTGAGCGATGCCAAGGCTATCACGGACATCGAATTGATCCGTGTTGACGATGAGATGCTTGACATCATGATGACGTGGGATCAGTTGTCTGCCGGTGTTGACACGTCCGCCAGCAACCCGGAAGCCACCGACTGGCGCCTGATGTCGGGAGCCTTTCGCCTGCAGAGCCTGACCAACGGCGCGCTGTCGCGCCTGCCGGCGGCGAGTATTGATGAGTTGTTCAGACGTTTTGAACGAATCAGGATTAAGGCCGGCGAAGTAATCCTGCGTGAAGGCGAAGAAGGCGATTTCTACTACATCATTGAAAATGGTCGCTGTTCGGTATCGCGCAAGGTCGGCGGTGTCGTTATGTCGCTGGCTGAACTGAAAGCCGGCGATGCCTTCGGAGAAGAAGCACTGGTGGCCGAAAGCACGCGCAATGCAACGGTTTGCATGAAAACGGCCGGTGTTCTGCTACGCCTCAAGAAGAACGACTTTATCGAGCTGTTGCGCGAGCCTTTGCTCAAGCGAGTCTCGTGGATCGAGGCCAGGCAGCATGTGGCTGCGGGTGCGATATGGCTCGATGTGAGGTATCCGTCCGAATATCAGAATGACCGGCTGCCAGGTGCGGTTAATGTTCCACTGAGTGAAATACGGAATGCCATTGACGTACTTGACCGCCAGCCCGAATACATTGTCTATTGTCAAAGTGGGCGGCGCAGTTCAGCGGCAGCCTTTCTGCTCTCGCAACGGGGCTATCGCGCCTACTGGCTCAAAGATGGCCTGAAGGCCGGTGCGCTGCCATTGCGCAATTAACAGGGTATTGAACAGGATGAGCAATTCTCAAATGGAAAATACCGCTACAGGCGATATCAACAATCGCCTGGTGTTCCTCCAGAAACTCCAGGTAGTCACTAACAAGATTCATGCAACAAATAATATTGACGAGATCATGCTCGAACTGTCGCAGGATATCTGTGACCTGTTCAACTGTGACCGTCTGACCATTTACGTTCTCGGTGATGACAAGCAAAGCATCGTTTCCAAGGTCAAGACCGGGCTCAACTCGTTCAAGGATCTCAAGCTGCCGATCTCCGAGCACAGTGTGGCTGGCTATGTCGCCGCGACACGCAAGGCAGCCAATATCAGTGATGTCTACGACGACCATGAACTGAAAAGTTACAGTCCGAGCATGCAGTTTCTCAAGGAGGTCGACAAGCGCACTGGTTATCGTTCGAAGCAGATGCTGGTGGCACCTATTCTGGACGCACAGAACAATGACTTGCTCGGGGTCGTACAACTGATCAACAATCGTCTGGATTCGCCATTCCCGGCACTGGCCGATGAAGGCGTGCTCAGTCTCGCACAAACCTTGGCGGTGGCCTTCACCCAGCGCCAGAAAGCGCGTCAGGTGGTGCGTACAAAGTATGATTTTCTGGTCACCGATGCGATCATTTCAGCCGACGAACTGGATCTAGCCCAGCGTTCGGCACGGCGCAAGAATGTTGATCTCGAAGACATTCTGATCAAAGAGTTTCAGGTAAAGCTGTCGGCCATCGGTAACGCACTCTCCCGATTCTTCGGTGTTCCCTACGAGGCTTTCCGAGCGGATCGCATCAAGCCAATGGACCTGCTCAGGAACCTCAAGCGCGATTACGTCGAAGCCAATCAGTGGTTACCGATTGAAGAGAGCCAGGAGGGAATAGTCGTCATCTCGATGGATCCGGAGCGGATCAAGGGGTCGCGGATCGTCAATAATATATTTCCGAAAGGCAAAATTGCCTATCGCGTGACGACCAATGCCGAGTTCAAGCAGGCCATTGATCAGTTCTATGGCGCTCTTTCCGACATGGGTTCTGTCGGGGATATGCTGTCCAGTCTCGACGAGGGTGAATCCGGCGAATCCGGCGGCGGTTCTGACGAATTGAACGCGGCGGCCGACAACGAACTGGTGCGTCTGGTCAACAAGATCATCGTCGAAGCCTATCAGCAGGGCGCTTCGGATATCCACATCGAGCCGCGCCCGGGCAAGGAAAAAACCCTGGTCCGGTTCCGCAAGGACGGTTCGCTCGGGCCGTATATCGAAGTTCCGGCCTCCTATCGCAGTTCGCTGATTGCGCGCATCAAGATCATGTGTGATCTCGACATTTCCGAGAAGCGAAAACCGCAGGACGGCAAGATCAAGTTCAAGAAATTTGGCCCGGTCGACATCGAGTTGCGCGTCGCGACGATACCCACGGCGGGCGGTATGGAAGATGTGGTGATGCGCATCCTGGCTGCCGGCGAGCCGATTCCGCTCGATACGCTGGGAGTCAGCCCGGGCAATCTCGAGCGGCTGAAAAAGGTGGTCAGCCAACCCTACGGCCTGTTCTTTGTTTGCGGTCCGACGGGTTCCGGCAAAACGACAACGCTGCATTCGATCCTGAGCTACATCAACAAGCCGGAAACCAAGATTTGGACGGCTGAGGACCCGGTGGAAATCACCCAGAAGGGCCTGCGTCAGGTGCAGGTTAACAAGAAGGCCGGCCTCGACTTTGCGACGGTGATGCGCGCCTTTCTGCGCGCCGATCCGGATGTGATCATGGTCGGCGAAATGCGCGACAAGGAAACCGTTTCGATCGGTATCGAGGCCTCGCTCACCGGGCATCTGGTGTTTGCCACGCTGCACACCAACAGTGCCCCCGAGTCAATCAATCGCCTGCTCGACATGGGCATGGATCCCTTCAACTTTGCCGATGCGTTGCTTGGCATTCTTGCCCAGCGTCTGGCCAAGCGTCTGTGCAAGTCGTGCAAGCAGGCGTATGAGCCCGCGCAGGAGGAGATCAAGCAAATGATCAAGGAATACTGCGAAGACCTCACCAACACTGATAACTGGAAGAAAGACCCGAAGGCCGCCGCCGATGCCATCTATCAGGAATGGCTCAAGCTTTACGCCAAAGACGGCAAATTTACTCTGTATCGCAGCAAGGGTTGTGATGCCTGCGGCGGGAGCGGTTACAAGGGACGGGTCGGTTTGCACGAACTGCTGGTCGGCAGCGATCTGCTGAAGAAGCAGATACAGGAGCATGCGCGCGTCGCCGAACTGTTTGCCACGGGACTTAATGAAGGCATGCATACGCTCAAAATGGACGGCATTGAAAAGGTCATGTCAGGGATAACCGACCTTAAACAGGTTCGTTCGGTCTGCATCAAGTAGGGGCGATACTAGGGAGGACACAGTGGATACCATAACCGATCTTTTTCAGCGTTTCGAGCAACTCAACGCCATTGGCGCTTCGCTCTCGAACGAGCGGAATATCGATCGCCTGCTGGAAAACATCCTGCTGGCCGCGAAAGCAATCACCCACGCGGATGGAGGAACGCTCTATCGCGTCAGCGAAGACCAGAAATCCCTGCGTTTTGAAATCGTGCGTACCGACTCGCTGAAGATTGCCTATGGCGGAACCAGCGGTGAGCCGATATCGGCCAAATTCAAGGATCTGGCACTTTACAGTGAGAATGGTGAGGCCAACAACTCCCTGGTCGCCGCCTTTTCTGCAATTAATGCCAGGACGGTGAATATTGCCGATGCCTATACGGCAGAGGGGTTCGACTTCTCGGGAACGCGAAAATTCGACCAGGTGACCGGTTACCGCTCGCAGTCTTTCCTCACCGTGCCGATGAAGAATCACGAGAACGAGATCATTGGCGTACTGCAACTGCTTAACGCCATTGATCCGGCCACAGGGGCCGTACGCGTCTTTTCCGATGCCGACCAGCGACTCGCCGAGTCACTCGCCTCGCAGGCCGCCGTAGCCCTGACTAATCGCCTTCTGGTCAACCAGCTTGAAGAATTGTTCGAAGCCTTCATCACCCTCATCAACCTGGCCATTGACGAGAAATCGCCCTATACCGGCGGTCATTGCCAACGTGTGCCATCGCTGACCATGATGCTGGCCGAGGCGGTCGATGCGACGCGCGAGGGGCCGCTGGCTGGCTTTCTGATGAGCGACAAGGATCGCTACGAACTGAAGATCGCTGGCCTGCTGCACGACTGTGGCAAGGTTACGACACCGGTGCATGTTGTCGACAAGGCCACCAAGCTGCAAACGATCTTTGATCGTATACAGATGGTCGATACCCGTTTCGAAGTGATCCGGCGCGATGCCGAACTGGCCATGCTGCGTGCCGTGCTGGCCGGTGCCGACCGGGCAGCGGCAGAACAGGCCTGGCACCAGCAGCAGCGTGCCATCGACGAAGATCGCGAGTTCCTGCGCCGCGTCAATGTCGGCGGCGAATCGATGAAACCCGAGGATCAGGAACGTGTGCGCCAAATTTCACAGAACTATCGCTGGACCAATTGCGCAGGGGAGGACGTCGATTTTCTGACCGACAACGAGGTCGAGAATCTCACCATCCGTGCCGGGACGCTCACCCAGGCCGAACGCGAAACGATCAATTACCATATCGTCGCGACAATCAAGATGCTGGAATCACTGCCCTGGCCGAAGCACCTCAAGCGGGTTCCCGAGTACGCCGGAGGACACCACGAGCGCATGGACGGCAAGGGCTATCCAAAGGGGCTCAAGCGTGACGAGATGTCGGTGCAGGCACGGATCATGGGTATCGCCGATATCTTCGAGGCTTTGACCGCGCGCGACCGCCCCTACAAACCCGGCATGAAGCTCTCCCAAGCCTTGCATATTCTTGGCAACTTCCGGAAAAACGGCCATATTGACCCCGATCTGTTTGACGTCTTCATCCAGCAGAAGGTGTATTTGAGGTATGCCGAGCAATATCTCGAAGCATCGCAGATTGATGTTCCGGCGGGGGTTGGCTGAGACCCAGAGTTGCAGGTCGGGTAAGCGCCAGCGCCCCCCAAAAGGATTTGCTTCGCGGCATAACCCAACTGCGGATAGTTGCAATCATAAGCGCCCGGGCAACAAACGTTCAAGGCGATCGCTCGCGGCCTGAGCCAATCGCGGTAAAATCCCGTTTTGTCATTTTTCGTGGGATATCGCCTTGTATATCATCGCTCCCAGCATTCTTTCAGCCGACTTCACCCGGCTCGGTCAGGAAATCACCGATGTGCTGGCCGCCGGTGCCGACTGGATTCACTTCGACGTGATGGACAACCATTACGTTCCCAACCTGACCATCGGGCCGCTGGTGTGCGAAGCCATTCGTCCGCTGACCACGGCGATGATCGACGTGCATCTGATGGTCAAACCGGTCGACCGCATCGTTCCGGATTTCGCCAGGGCAGGTGCCAACATCGTCACCTTTCACCCGGAAGGATCCGAACACCTTGATCGGACGCTCTCGCTGATCCGTGAAAGCGGTTGCCAGGCCGGTCTTGTTTTCAACCCGGCAACACCGCTCCATCACATGGACTACGTGATGGACAAACTCGACGTCGTGCTGCTGATGAGCGTGAACCCCGGTTTCGGCGGGCAGAATTTCATACCGGCCACACTGGCCAAACTGAAGGCCGCGCGTGCCCGGATCGATGCCTACCAGCGCGAGAGCGGGCGCCCGATCCGCCTTGAGGTCGATGGCGGCGTCAAGGTCGACAACATCGCCCAGATTGCCCGCGCCGGTGCCGATACCTTTGTTGCCGGCTCGGCCGTCTATTGTGCAGGCAAGGATACTGACGCTCATCGCTATGACTCGATCATCGCCGCCCTGCGTGCCGAACTGGCCACCGTCTGATGGGCTGTGGCCGAACAAGCCAGAAGCATAAATCATCAGCGCAAAGAGGCAAAGGAAAGTAATCCATGAATTACCTGGCAGCATTTCGTCACTGTGCGGTTAAGAATCGAGATTCGGATGAAACAAGCCGCCATGACTGAACCCCTGTCAGTAAGCGCTGTCCTGCTCGATCTGGACGGCACGCTGCTGGACACGGTGCCTGACCTGCATGCTGCGGCCAGCGCCATGTTGCGTGATCTCGGACGCCCTGCATTGCCGCTGGAGTCGATTCGCAGCTATGTCGGGCGCGGCATTGCTAACCTCGTCAAGCGCGTGCTGGCCGGTTCGCTCGATGTAGCTGACGATCCCTCAGCGCCGCCGCAGGCGGCGCTCGACAGCTTTCGCCGGCACTATGCCTTTGAAAACGGTCGCAATGCGCGCTCTTACCCCGGTGTCATGGAGGGGCTGGACGCGTTCAAGGCCATGGGCTTGCCGCTCGGCGTGATCACCAACAAGGCCGCCGCATTTACCCTGCCTCTGCTCGAACTGAGCGGTCTGGCCGGCTATTTTGACGTAGTCGTCAGCGGCGACCTGTTGCCGAAGCCAAAGCCCGATCCGATGGGCCTGATCTGGGCCTGCGGCCGGATGGCTGTCTCACCGGCCGACACGCTGATGATCGGCGATTCGATCCATGATTTCCATGCCGGCAGGGCCGCCGGCTGCCATGTTTTCCTGGTGCCCTATGGCTATAACGAGGGCCTCGATGTGCGCAATCTCGATTGCGATGCTATAGTCCCCACTGTTGAAAACGCCGCCCGGCGCATCCAGCACAACAAAATGACAGGGCAGCACAACCCACTTCACACCGCTCGCGCATGAAACCACTACACCACAATCTGCATCGGGAGCCCGCATTCTGGGCGGAGGCCTGGCCCTGGCGTCACGAGCGCTAATCCTGGGTCTCGTCGCGGCACCCCGCGTGCCGTGCACCGTGTTGCAGCAATTGTCCGTGGAGCAAATCATGACTGAAGCGTATTTCAACCGGCTGGCCGCTGAAGGCTATAACCGCATTCCCGTTACCCTTGAGACCTTTGCCGATCTCGACACCCCGCTCTCGATCTACCTGAAGCTGGCCAATGCGCCCTACACCTATCTGCTCGAGTCGGTGCATGGTGGCGAGCGTTTCGGCCGTTACTCGATCATCGGTCTGGCCAGTCCGACGCGCATCGTCGTCAATGCCCACCAGGTTCTGGTGCTCACCGGCAACCGCATCGCCGAGCG
>NZ_JAEUOI010000203.1 GCF_016790145.1 Propionivibrio sp.
CATCAAACTGGTTTTGTCGACCAGCGACAGCCCAGAAATCATCGAGCTGTGGCTGGTGCCGGACTTGCACTATTTGCCGGCCAAAGTCCGTCATATCGACCGGCAGGGCGTGGTTACCGAGCAGGTAGTGACCTCGCTGGATTTCAGCTAGCCGCGACCAAGACCTCTGGCGGCTAGCTCTGTAACTCCTTCGGCAGCGCAAAGGTCACGTTTTCTTCGACACCTTGCAGTTGGCTGGCCTGGCCGGGTTGGCCTCCGCTCAGCCGATTTACGACGTTCTGAACCAGGACTTCCGGTGCCGAGGCGCCGGCGGTGACGCCAATGCGCTCAATGCCTTGCAGCCAGGTCGGGTCGATATGTTCGGCCTGATCGATGAGATAGGCTTTGGTGCCGAGCAGTTCGGCGACTTCGCGCAGCCGGTTGGAATTGGAGCTGGACTGGCTGCCGACGACAAAAACGATGTCTGTCTTCGTGGCCAGTCCCTTGACGGCGTCCTGCCGGTTTTGCGTTGCGTAGCAGATGTCGTCGCGTTTGGGGCCGACAATGTCCGGGAAGCGTTGGCGCAAGGCGGAGACCACTTTTTCGGCGTCATCGACCGACAGCGTCGTCTGCGTGACGTAGGCGAGTCGGGTGGCATCACTGACCGCAAGCTGTTCTACGTCAGCCACGGTTTCAACGAGGTACATTCCCTGTGTGCTCTGCCCCATCGTCCCTTCCACCTCGGGGTGTCCCTTGTGCCCGATCATGATGATTTCGCGGCCTTCCTTGCGCATCTTGCCCACTTCGACATGCACTTTGGTGACCAGCGGGCAGGTGGCGTCGAAGATTTTTAGGCCGCGCGTTGCCGCTTCTGCACGAACGGCCTGCGAGACGCCGTGGGCACTGAAAACGAGCGTGCTGCCGCTCGGTACGTCGGCCAGATCGTCGATGAATATGGCACCCTTGGCGCGCAGATCGTCGCACACATACTTGTTGTGCACGACTTCATGGCGGACATAAATCGGCGCGCCGAATTTTTCGATGGCGCGCTCAACAATGGCGATGGCACGATCGACACCGGCACAGAAGCCACGCGGGTTGGCGAGAATGATTTGCATGGGGATCCTTACATGATGCCGATGATTTCGACTTCGAAGCAGATCGGCTTGCCGGCAAGCGGGTGGTTGAAGTCGAAGAGGGCGGTGGTCTCGTTCAGTTCGCGCAGGAACCCTGCAAAACCGGCGCCGCCATCGGGCGCACCAAACTCGATCAGCGAATTTTCCTTCAGTTCGACTTCTGGTGGCAGGGCGCTAAGTGCAATGCGTTCGACGAGCTGCGGGTTGTATTCACCGAAGGCCTCGATGGCGTCAAGATGGAATAGATGGCGCTGCTGCGCCGCTAGCCCGATGAGGCACTTTTCGAGTGGTTCGGCAAGCTGGCCGCTGCCCATCTGGAGGGTTGCCGGAGAGAGGTCAAAGGTGCTGACAAACTCGTTTCCCGCATCGTCCGACAGGCGGTAATGGAGCGTCAGGTAGCTGTCGGGGAGTACGGTCGAGTGGCCTGGTTTATTCATCCTGAAACCTCATTGAGCACAGCGTATTCACAATTGAATACCTGTGTGCCTACCTGTCCTGGCCGGTTTTGACCGCGTTATCGGCTGCGGGTTTCGTCGTCAATTGATCCCAGGCGAGCAGAATGGCACCGAGGGTGATCGCCGAATCGGCGACGTTGAACGCCGGCCAGTAGTAACCGGCGACGTGCCACTGGATGAAATCGACGACCGCTCCAAAACGGATGCGGTCGATGACGTTGCCGAGCGCGCCGCCGAGCACCAGGGTGAGCGCCAGCGAGAGCCGGAACTCGCTGGTATGCCGGCGCAGCAAGCTGACAATCCAGACCGAGACGCCGAGCGCCAGCACGGTGAAGAACCAGCGTTGCCAGCCACCGGCATCGGACAGGAAGCTGAACGCGGCGCCGCTGTTGAAGGTCAGCACCCAGTTGAAGAAGGGGGCGACGTAGAGCGAATCGCCAGGTTGGAGCGCACCAAGAACGATCCACTTGCTGATCTGATCGAGGAGGATGATTACTCCGGCCAGCGTCAGCCAGCTTCCGATGTTACGCGCAGGCACGTTCTTCGCCTTCGCCATGGAGGTTGCTCACGCAACGGCCGCAGAGGTCCGGATGTTCGGAATTGGCGCCCACGTCCTCGCGCACGTGCCAGCATCGTTCGCATTTGGCATGAGCGAGCGCGGTGCATTCAAGTTTCTCTTCCGCGTTGCGCACGATGCTGGCCGTCGAGCAAATGAGCACAAAGCGCAGATCGTCGCCCAGCGATTCGAGGATCTCGTACTTTTCGCCATCGGCATGAATCCTGACTGCAGCCTGCAGCGAGGAACCGATGCGGCCGGCGACGCGCAGTTCCTCCAGGGCGCGCGTGACCTCGGCGCGGTAGACGCGGATCTTGCTCCACTTGTCGAGCAGCACGGCTTCGCCAGCGGGTGCGGGAAGCGGCTGCCAGGTTTGCAGCATGATCGACCCGCTCTTGCCGGTCAGCGTTTGCCAGACTTCCTCGGCGGTAAAGGCGAGGATGGGCGCCATCAGTTGCGCGAAAGTCTGCGTGATGTGCCACAGCGCGCTCTGCGCCGAGCGGCGCGCGCCGGAGTTGACGGCGGCGGTGTACAGCCGGTCCTTCAGGATGTCGAGGTAAAAACCGCCGAGGTCTTCGGAACAGAAGGATTGCAGGGCCTGCACGACGCGGTGGAACTCGTACTTGTCATAGTCGGCGGCACACTGCGCCTGCAACTGGCGCGTCATGGCCAGCGCGTAGCGGTCGATTTCGAGCCACTGCCCGGGCGGCAGCAGGTCTTTCTGTGTTACGAAATCCGAGGTGTTGGCGAGCAGGAAACGCAGGGTGTTGCGGATACGGCGGTAGGACTCGACGACGCGCTTGAGGATCTCGTCGGAAATCGACAGTTCGCCCGAGTAGTCGGTAGCGGCGGTCCACAGGCGCAGGATGTCGGCGCCGAGCGTGTCGGAAACCTTCTGCGGCGCGATGACGTTGCCTTTCGACTTGGACATTTTCAGCCCCTTGCCGTCGACCACGAAGCCGTGCGTCAGCAGCGCCTTGTACGGTGCGCGCCCGTCAATGGCGCAGCCGGTGAGCAGCGAGCTCTGGAACCAGCCGCGGTGCTGGTCGGAGCCTTCGAGATAAAGGTCGGCAGGGTAGGCGAGTTGGGCCTGATGCGAACCGCGCAGGACGCTTGCATGCGTCACGCCGGAATCGAACCAGACATCGAGTGTGTCGCTCATCTTGCGATAGTGGGCGGTTTCGTCACCGAGCAGTTCCCTGGCGTCGAGCGAAAACCAGGCTTCGATGCCGGCCTGTTCAACGCGACGGGCGACTTCTTCAATCAGCTCCGGGGTGCGCGGATGCAGCGCAGCGGTCTCCCGGTGCAGAAAGAAGGGGATCGGTACACCCCAGTTGCGCTGGCGAGAAACGCACCAGTCTGGGCGGGTTTTCATCATCGCTTCGAGACGTGCTCGACCCCAGGCCGGGAAAAACTGCGTTTCGTCAACGGCGCGTTCGGCAATCCAGCGTAGCGTGGCGGCGTCTTCCCGGTCCTTGTGATCCATGCCAATGAACCACTGCGTGGTGGCGCGGAAGATGATCGGCGTCTTGTGCCGCCAGCAGTGCGGGTAGCTGTGCGTGATGCGCTCCATTTTGAGCAGGCGTCCCCGGGCTTCGAGTTCCTGCAGGACCAGCGGATTGGCTTCCCAGACCGTCTTGCCGGCCAGCGGCGAGACCGAGAGTGCGGGGGTGCTGGCGAGAAACCTGCCATCGTCGCCGACCGGGTTATTGACCGGCAGGCCATAGACCTTGCCGATCTGGTAGTCGTCGGCCCCATGCGCCGGCGCGGTATGCACCAGGCCGGTACCGGCTTCGAGGGTGACGTGCGTGCCGCAGATGATGGCCACGTCGCGCTCCTGGAAGGGGTGCCTGAGCAGCACGTTTTCAAGCGCGGCGCCCCTGGCCGAGCCGATCACCGTGCCTTCGAGGGCAAAGCGTTTCAGGCAGGCTTCAACCAGTTCGCGAACGAGGATCAGTGCGCCCTTCGGCGTGTCGATCAGATCGTAGTCGAATTCCGGGTGAGCGCTGACGGCCTCGTTGGCCGGCAAGGTCCACGGCGTGGTGGTCCAGATCACGGCAAAGGCCGGGCCGCGCAGGTGCGTCAGGCCGAAGGCTTTGGCAACCTTTTCGGCGTGGTTGGGATGCACCTCGAAGGCGACGTCGATGGCCGGCGAGTTCTTGTCCTCGTACTCAACTTCGGCCTCGGCCAGCGCCGATGCACAGTCCAGGCACCAGTTCACCGGCTTCAGCCCCTGGTAGAGGTAGCCCTTGTCGAGGATTTTGCCGAGCGAACGGATTTCGTCGGCTTCGGTCTTGAAGGCCATCGTCAGGTAGGGGTTGTTCCACTCGCCGAGAATGCCGAGGCGGATGAAGTCTTTCTTCTGGCGTTCGACCTGCTCGGCGGCAAAGGCACGCGACAGTTCGCGCACCTTGTCGCCGGCAATGTGCTTGCCGTGCCGCTTTTCGATCTGGTGCTCGATCGGCAGGCCGTGGCAGTCCCAGCCGGGGACATAAGGAGCATCGAAACCGGCCAGCGTCTTCGAACGAATGATGATGTCCTTGAGAATCTTGTTCACCGCGTGGCCGATATGGATGTCGCCGTTGGCATAGGGCGGGCCGTCGTGCAGAATGAACCGCGGTCGACCCTTGGCAGCTTGGCGAATCTGCTCGTAGAGCTTATTCTGCTGCCAGAGCGCAACCCACTGCGGCTCGCGCTTGGCGAGATCGCCCCGCATCGGGAAGGGGGTATCGGTCAGATTGAGCGTGTTTTTGTAATCAGCCATTATTTAGCGTCCAGCGCAAAGGCGCAAAGGCGCAAAGGGGCAAGGAATACGCAAAGCAGTCCATTTGCAATTCGCTTGATGCCTTTGTGCAGTATTTCAACATTAAAATTTATCCTCAAAAAAGCAGTTGAGCGTAATGCCAATATCGTAGGCCCTCATCCCCGGCCTTTCTCCCGCAGGGAGAAGGGTGCAAACCCCCTCTCCCTGCGGGAGGGTCGGGGTGAGGGCCAAACCCTCGCCGAACCTGGTGTTGCGGCGGTCGCACTCAACTGCATTTTTTAGGTTCAAACGTTTTTCTCCGTGTCATCCTTGTCCCTTAGCGTCTTTGCGCTGGAAGTAAGACCTTGCCTCGCTGACGTCGCAGGCAATCTGTGCCTTCAGCGCATCCAGGCCAGGAAACTTCATTTCGTTTCTCAGCTTGTGCAGGAAACGCACATTGAGGTGGGTGCCGTAAATTTCGGCGGAGAAATCAAAGAGGTGAACTTCGAGAATCGGGCGAACAGTCCGATTGGCGCTCGGACGGATGCCAAGGTTGGCTACGCCCCGGTGCGGCCCGCCGTTCAGCCCGTGTACTTCGACAGCGAATACCCCCAGCAGCGGTGGCTTGTCATGCTTGATGCGGATGTTGGCCGTAGCAAAACCAAGCTGGCGCCCCATTTTGTCGCCATGCACCACGCGACCGTCGATTGAATAGGGGCGTCCGAGCAGGCGAGCGGCATGTTCGATGCGCCCCTCGGCGAGTGCGTCGCGTACCGCAGAACTCGATGCGCGTTCACCTTCAAGCGTGACACTGTCAATGGCTTCAAGCTGAAAACCGTAACGCTCGCCGGCTTCGCGCAGCAGCGCAAAGTTGCCCCGGCGGCCAGCGCCGAAGCGAAAATCGTCGCCGATGATCAGATGCTTGACGCACAGGCTGCCGACCAGGATGCGTTCGATGAATTCTTCTGGCGAAAACGCGGCAAAGCGGGCGTTGAAATGGCACACCCAGGTCAGTGCCATGCCTTCGTCGGCAATCAACTCGAGCTTCTCGCGCAATGTGGACAGGCGCGCCGGCGCCGATTCGGGAGCAAAGAATTCACGCGGATGCGGCTCGAATGTGAGCACCGCCGGCAGCAGATTCTCGCTTTCAGCGGTGGCTTTCAATTGCGCGAGCAGCGCACGGTGGCCGAGGTGCACGCCATCGAAATTGCCGATGGTCAGCACCGTGGGGCGAGGAGCAGTTTGTGAAAATCCGCGATATACGAGCATCAGGTCGAGGGGGTGGGATAAAAACGGAAAAGGGCTGAATTATAATGGTTTTCCGGAGCCTTTTAGCGGGCAGGGCGCTGGAAGTTGTTGTTACAGGTCGGGTTAGCGGCAATTCGTGTAACCCGACATCATCAAGCGCTATAGTCAATTGCCGTCTTACGCCAGCGCTGACCTGAGCGACGCACGTGCGGCGGGTCTAGGGCTGGCAAAGCTCCGCTTGCACAGGTTGAACTCCTAGCGCCTCCGAACTGGCTTATACTCCTCGCCGTCAGAGGGCGCGGGCAGGTAGCTGGCGCTTTTTTCTTTCCGGTATCTGGAACTGCGGAGTAATGAGCCAGAAGAGTTGCTATCACTGCGGTCTGCCTGTTCCGGCCGGGGTCGAACTGTCGGTCCGCATCGATGAGCAGCCGCGCGCCATGTGCTGCATCGGCTGTCAGGCGGTGACGCAGGCGATTGTCGATAACGGGCTGGCTGACTATTATCGCAATCGGGATGCCTTGCCGAATTCACCGCGCGAGGCCTTGCCGGCCATTGTCGAGGGTCTGAAGCTCTATGATCATGCCGATTTCCAGAAGAGTTTCGTTCGCAAGCTGGGCGAAAGCGAGCGCGAAGCCTCGTTGATCATCGAGGGCATCACCTGCGCGGCCTGCATTTGGCTCAACGAGCAGCATGTGGCGAAGCTCGCCGGCGTAACCGGTATGGAGATCAACTTCGCGACGCGGCGTGCGCGTGTGCGCTGGGATGAACGGCAAATAAGGCTTTCCGACATCCTGGCCGCCATCGTCGCCATCGGATATCGCGCTTACCCGTATGACGCCAGCAGGAATGAGGATCTGGCACGCAGCGAGCGGCGCAGCGCCCTGTGGCGGCTGTTCGTGGCCGGTTTCGGAATGATGCAGGTGATGATGTACGCCATCCCGGCCTATCTTGCCGGCGACGGGGACATGGCGCCCGACATCGAATTGCTGTTGCGCTGGGCGAGCCTGCTGTTGACCCTGCCGGTTGTCTTCTATTCAGCCGCGCCCTTCTTCCGTGGCGCCTGGCGCGACCTGCGTCTGCGCCGGGTCGGGATGGATGTGCCGGTCGCCCTGGGCGTCGGTGCGGCCTTTGCGGCCAGCGTGTGGGCGACGTTGACGGCCTCGGGCGAGGTCTATTTCGACTCGGTGATCATGTTTGTTTTCTTTCTGCTCGGCGGGCGTTTCCTGGAAATGACGGCCAGGCAGCGCGCCGTGAGCTTCACCGAGGTGCTGGCCAGGCTGCTGCCTGCCCTGGCTACCAGGGTCACCGGCTACCCGCAGAATCGATCGCTTGAGCAGGTGATGGCGAGCGAGCTTGAGCCGGGCGATGTGGTGCTGGTCAAGCCGGGGGAGACGATTCCGGCCGACGGGCGGGTGATTGAAGGCCTCAGTTGCGCCAATGAATCGCTGCTCACCGGCGAAAGTGCGCCGCTAGCCAAGGCGCCGGGGTCGGCGGTTACCGGCGGCGCGGTCACTGTCGAAAGCCCCTTGCTGATCAAGGTCGAGCAGGTCGGCGAGGCGACGCGTCTGTCGGCGATCATCCGTCTGATGGAGCGTG
>NZ_JAEUOI010000136.1 GCF_016790145.1 Propionivibrio sp.
CCCTGAGTGTCGTCGAACAGGCACTGCTTGAGGATCCCGGCGGCGTTTATGGCCGGATGGATTTTGCCACCCGTGATCGCTATCGCCATGCCATAGAAAAGGTGGCCAAAAAGGGCCGCCTCACTGAGGAAGAAGTGGCGCGCAAGGCCGTCGATCTGGCGCGCACAGGCACATTGATCAATGCCGGTAACGGAATCGGCGAACGTGCGCGGCATATCGGGTTCTACCTGATCGACCAGGGCTTGCCGGAACTCGAGCGGGCTGCCGACGTTCGCCTTTCCGGCTTTGAGTTTTTGCGCAGAACGGCAGCCCGCTTTCCATTGCTCCTGTATCTGGGCCCCATCCTGCTGATCACGGCGCTCCTCACCAGGGTGCTGCTGGCGCAGGCTGAAACCGGGTTGCACTTAGCCGCGCTGTCCGCTGCGGTGAATGTCGGCCTGTCGGGTTTATTGCTACTCTTGTTAGGCGTCATCTCGCTGCTGGCCGCCAGTCAGTTGGCCGTAGCGCTGGTGAACTGGCTGGCCACCCTGATGGTGAAACCGCATGCGCTGCCCAGAATGGACTTCTCGAAAGGCATTCCACCGCAATCGCGTACGCTTGTCGTAGTGCCGACCATGCTGACCAGTGCGCAGAACATCGAGCATCTGATCGAGGCGCTCGAAGTCAGGTTTCTGGCAAATCGCGACGATCATCTGCACTTTGGCCTACTGACCGATTTTTGCGACGCCGATCAGGAATCGCTCCCTGCAGACGAGCCGCTCGTGCATCTGGCTCAGGCGAGAATCGACGAGTTGAACGCGAAGTATGTCAGCGATGCCAACCACACCGGCGACGAAATCTTCTTCCTCTTCCACCGCCCGCGACGCTGGAACCCGCAGGAACGAATCTGGATGGGATATGAGCGCAAGCGCGGCAAGCTGGCCGATTTGAATGTACTTCTGCGATCCACCCGCTGTGCAAGTCAGCATGGTGGCGTCAGCGTAGTCGGCGCAGATGTCCGCATTGATTCCGGCATCGATCCCCGCATCGATCCTTTTTCACACCTTGCCGGCAACATTGCCGTCCTCTTCGGCGTAAAGTACGTCATAACGCTCGACACGGATACGCAGTTGCCGCGCGATGCGGCGCGCCTGTTTGTCGGTGCCATGGCGCACCCGCTCAATCGGCCCTGCTACGACGAGGCGAAGCAGCGCGTCGTTGCCGGCTACGGCATCATGCAACCGCGTGTGGCGATCAGTCTGCCGGGGACCCGAAACTCGCGCTATGCGCGACTTTACGGCGGGGAACCGGGCATCGATCCGTATACCCGCGCCGTATCGGATGTCTATCAGGACGTGTTCGGCGAAGGCTCGTTCATCGGCAAGGGAATCTATGATGTCGATGCCTTCGAGCAAGCCCTGGGCAATCGTTTCCCCGAGAATCTGATCCTCAGCCACGATCTGCTCGAAGGCTGTTACGTGCGCGCCGGGCTACTCAGCGATGTACAGTTGTTCGAGGACTATCCGGCACGCTACAGCGCCGATGTGAACCGCCGTTACCGCTGGATTCGCGGCGATTGGCAGTTGGCTGGGTGGCTGCTACGGCAGGTTCCTGGCCGCTCTCGTGCTCGAGATGCCGGCAACTGTGCAGGGCAGGGCGAGGCAGCGAATGGCCCAATGCCGAGCAGGAATGTTGTCAATACCCGGCAAATCAACCCGCTTTCGCTCCTCTCGCAATGGAAGCTGATCGACAATCTGCGGCGCAGTCTGGCCCCTGCAGCGCTGACACTATTGCTGCTGCTCGGATGGACGTTACAGCCATCGGCCGCGTGGTGGACCGTGTCGGTATTGGGCATCCTGCTGATTCCCGGCCTGTTCGCCCTGGTTCTCGATCTGTTGCGCAAACCGGAGGAGGTGCTCTTGCAGCAACACCTCGCCGCTGTGGCACGCTCAGCCATACGGCACGGCCAGCAAGTGGCGTTCGAACTCGCCTGCCTCCCGTACGAGGCCTATTACAGTCTGGACGCCATCGCGCGCACGGCCTGGCGAATGCGGGTGGCACAGCGCCGGCTGCTCGAATGGAATCCGTCGAGCGAGGCCGAGCGCGAAGCGGCGCGCAAATCGGCTGCACAGGGCCACAGCGAAGTCAGTGAACTTGCCGCCTCCTACCGCTCGATGTGGATTGCCCCGGCCATCGCCTGTGCGCTGGCGATCCAACTCGCTAACACGAATCCGGCGGCGCTGGCCGTGGCCGCACCGATTCTGCTCCTGTGGCTGGCCGCGCCGTTCATCGCCTGGTGGATCAGCCGCCCGCTGTCTCGCCGCAAGGCATCCCTGAGCGCCGAGCAGACTTACTTCCTGCGCATGCTGGCGCGGCGGATCTGGGAGTTCTTTGACAGTTTCGTCGGGCCGGAAGACCATTGGCTGCCACCGGACAACATCCAGGAATATCGCACTGCCGCCGTGGCGCACCGCACCTCGCCGACCAACATCGGGCTGGCGCTGCTGGCCAATCTGGCCGCCTACGACTTCGGTTTCATCCCGGCCGGACAACTCGCCCGGCGTACGGCAAATACCCTGCACACGATGGATGGCCTCGAACGCTACCGCGGGCACTTTTACAACTGGTACGACACGCGGACCCTGGAGCCCCTGGCGCCGATGTATATCTCGACGGTGGACAGCGGCAATCTCGCCGGCCATCTGCTCACCCTGCGCGCGGGCCTGCTCGCCGTGGCCGATGACAGGATTATTGGCGCGCGGCTGTTCGACGGCCTGAACGATACATTCAGGATTCTCGAGGATGTTCTCGAAGACGAGGCGGACCGGGTTGTCGCCGGCCTGCTCGTAGCCTTTCGGCATACCCTGGACTCAGTGTCCGCAGCGCGCCCGGATACTCTGGCGGACATGCATGCGAGCCTTGACCGGCTGGAAAGTGGTGCCGCCGGTTTGCTCGCTCCGTTCGCCGGCGCGGTCGACGTCATCGACGATTACGCCCCGGAAATCGAAGAGAAAAGACAGGAAGCCCGAAGATGGGCGCAGGCACTGGACCGCCAGTGCCGGGAGGCGGTGGACGAGCTGACGTTCCTCGCCCCGTGGCTGCTGCTGACGACGGCACCCGGCGGGCTTGCCGCCTGTTTCACCCGGATCGACGAGTTCGCCTCGATCACGGCGATACCCACCCTGCGCGAACTGGCAAGGCTCGATACTGGTCTCCGTCATAAAATCGGGCGACGCCTCGCCGCCGCGACGTCGCCCGGGAAAAATGATTTGACATCCGGGCAACGCGTCTGGCTCGTCGATCTGCAACGCGCCATCCAGGCCGCCAGCGAGCGCGCCAGAGAACGCATGACGGCGATCGATCGGCTGATCGTGCAAACCGGCGATTTCGCACAGATGGAATACGATTTCCTGTTCGACAAGTCGCGTCATTTGTTGAGCATCGGCTACAACGTCGGAGAGCACCGCATGGATGCGGGTTTCTACGACCTGCTGGCTTCCGAAGTGCGCCTTGGCTGCTTCGTTGCCATTGCGCAGGGGCAATTGCCACAGGAGAGCTGGTTTGCCCTCGGGCGCCTGCTCACCGGCACCGGCGGAGACCCGGTTCTCCTGTCCTGGAGCGGATCGATGTTCGAGTACCTGATGCCGCTGCTGGTCATGCCGAGCTATGACAATACGCTGCTCGACCAGACCTGCAAGGCGGCGGTTGCCCGGCAGATCGAGTACGGCAAGCAGCGCGGCGTTCCCTGGGGCATGTCCGAATCGGGCTACAACACCGTCGATGTGCATCTCAATTACCAGTACCGCGCCTTTGGCGTTCCGGGTCTCGGGCTCAAGCGTGGACTGGCCGAAGACCTGGTCGTAGCGCCCTATGCCTCGGTGCTGGCGCTGATGGTGGCGCCCGACGCGGCCTGCCTGAATCTGGAGCGGCTGGCCGGCAAGGGCTTCATGGGGCGCTTCGGCTTCTTCGAAGCGATCGATTACACGCCGGCACGGCAGCGCCGCGGGCAAGCGTGCGTCGTGGTGCGCTCCTTCATGGCGCATCACCAGGGCATGAGCCTGCTCGCGCTGGCCTATCTGCTCCTGGACCGTCCGATGCAGCGGCGCTTCGCTTCCGACCGGCTGTTCCAGGCCGTCATGCTGCTGCTCCAGGAGCGTATTCCCAAGGTCACCGCCTTGTTTTCGCATACGGCCAGACTTTCCGGAGTACGTTCGACG
>NZ_JAEUOI010000177.1 GCF_016790145.1 Propionivibrio sp.
AAACAGGCCGGCAAACCCGGCAAGGTCATTATCGTCGCCTGTATGCGAAAGCTGCTCACAATCATGAACACGATACTCAAAAATAATACGCCGTGGAGTCCCCAAAATGCTTGACTTGGAACACAGTTGCTTGGGGGACGCTACGCTAACCCGACCTACTGGATTGCTGATCCGCTTCGTCGTCAGCGTCGGGTTTCCGGCATGCATCGGCCTGATTTAGCCAGTGCCCCTAAGAAAAGGTTTCGTCGCCCGTAGGTTCGTAGTGAGGAACGGCGTTCATCTGGTGCCGCAACTGCGACAGCGTGAAGTACATGCGGCGGCGCGCGCGGCTCTGGTTGCCTAGCGGGCGGTGCTCGGCGATGCTGTGCCAGGGGTTGTAGGAGAGGCGCTTGGCAAAGTCCATTTGCGCGGGTGAATCGAAACGCTGACGCAGGATGCGCAGCGTGGCCACCGACACGCGCGGCGAGAGCCGCTCGGGCCACAGCACGGCGGCGTTCTCGATCGGCATCAGGTGCGGGTCGGTCTGCAACTGCACGCGCACGTCAAGATCGACATCGCCGGCCTGCAGCGAGGCGACCATTGCGTTGCGCAGGTAGTCGTCGGGCGGGCGCAGCGGCAGGCGCGGGATCGGCGTGCGCTTCTTGCTCTTGGGCCAGAACGAATACTGCATGGCCTGGCCTTCGCCGAGCAGGTAGGGCACGCAACTGAAGTACGGTGCTTCCAAGGGGCTGCTCTGCGTCTTGGTCCATAAGCCTTGCATGATCGCATCAAGAACATGCGGGCGGTGCAGGTTGAAAAAGTAGAAGATCTGCGCGTTCTTCACGCTCTCGATCTGCAATTGCGCGTTGGCGCGGACGTCGGGCGTCACGAAGGTCGGCGGGGAGACGCCAAACATGTCCTGCGTGAACTTCTCTTCTTCCATCAGCTTGAGGCCGGGTACGCCCATCAGCTTGACGCTGATGCTCATGAAGCCGACGTCGTCGATGTCGGGCGTGACATAGGGGCCGGGGCCCGAGAAGCGCACCCAGGCTTTGTAGGTTTTGGGCTGCGCAAATATGCCGTGGCGGAATTCTGCGGGCAGGCCTTCATGCACGATGAACTCGGCGCGCACGATGCCCTGCGTCTTGGTGTTGCCGCCGCGCTCGACGCCGCCGGGCTTCCACAGCTTGGCGCCTTGCTGGCGAAAGCTTTCGATGATCGAATCGACGAACTCTTCTTCGCCGGGCAGCAATCTCTCCTCGGCGATCTTCAGGCCCTCGTTGCGGCGCTGGGCGTTGATGAGGGCCGTGGTCAGCCGCGCCAGCGGGTCGCGCAACACGGCGTCGAAGGCGGGCCGGATGAAGGGGTCGATGCGGCGCTCGGCCTGTATCAGCCTGAGCAGCGTATCGGACACCCAGTTGCGCAGGGCCGAGCCGGTGTCGGCGGGAGGTACGGGGCGGCTGGCGTTCGAGTTCATGGCGATCCTTGTGAGCGCGTGCTGGCGAGGTAGCGCAAGGCCCGAATTCCGGGCAGGAAGAAATAGGCCCCGCCCAGTACGGTGACAAACTGCGGCAGACCGCACACGCGGCGGTCGGGCCCGCCGGGTTGGGGCATCGAGAATTCATTTGTGGGCGAGCCGTCGGCGGTCGGCTCGCGCGTGCCGAGCAGCGGATCGCTCTCGTTGCGCAGGCCATCGAAGCGCGTGCTGGCCAGCCAGGCGCTTTGCACGAACTCGAACTGGCGCGCCAGGCTGGCACCCAGGCAGATGAAATGCAGGCCGGTGTCGGAAGCGCTCCCCGTGCCGCTCAGCGCCTGATCGATCGAGACCGCCGCTCCGTACTCGCGCCCGCGCCGCAGCATGCGGTGAAAGCGCGTCGAGGCCACGCGGTCCCGCTCACGCGCCTGCGCATCGAAGCCCAGCGTGCGCTTGAGCCACGAGACCAGTCCCGGCCCACCGCTGGGCAGATCGGCATTGCGCGGGTTGGCGCGGCGCACGTGGGCGCCGAGCGGGCAGCGCACGCCCTGCGTGTCGGCCTGATAGTCGAAGGCGTTGAGATCCTTGCCGGCATCGGCATCACCGTTGGACGTGACCACCGGCACGCCCTGGCGCGTGCGCCCGACCATCGCGGCAGCCAGGCGCTCGCGCTGCGCCGCATCGCCGCCGACCTGTGCATTGACGAACTGCCAGAAGCCGTGCACGTCCTGCCGCAGTTGGCGCAGCACGAGGTAGCTGCCATTGCGGCCGAGGTCGGCCTCGGCCGGCCGGTCTTCGGCGCGCGGCAGCAGCGCCTGCGGGTCGCGCTGCGGGTCGAGCAGGGGGCGGTCGGTGAAGCCGCCGTACTCGTTGGGGTAGCCGAGCAGGTATTCACCCAGGCAACTGAGGTTGTCGTAAGCCGCTTGCTCCTGGTCGCGAACGGCCCGCGTGCGCTCCCAATCGAGTCTGGGTTGCGATATGCCATCGACAAAGCCAAAGGGCTCGATGCCGTCCATGTCGCTGGTCGGCAGCCTGAGCAGGATGTCGAAGGCGCTGGCGACTTGCGCCTCGACAGCTTGCTGAAAAGCCGCCAGCCGGCCCGGCAGAGCATAAAGCATCACCAGCACATGCGGCACGCGCTGTCCTGCGCCCCACTGCCAGTGCTCGGGCGCGTTGGCCCCCACATCGCCGAGGCGGCGCGACTGGCTGGCGTCACGGCCCAGCCCCGAGACGAACTCGGGCGAAAAGGCATTGACGATGTCATCGGCCACGCCCAGCGCTTGCAGGCCGTCGCGACTCAAGGCTAACTGCAGTGCAGTGTCGGGCGGCGGATCGGCGGTGATGGCACTGCTTACCGGTACGCTGGCGAGCCAGGCGCGCGCCGCTTCCCGCTCCTTGACCTGAAGCAGCAGGAAGCTGGCCTGCGTTTGATGCTTGTAGCCGAAGCGCAACAGGCCCTGGATGTCGTCGAACTCGACCGTGCGCGTACTCATAGCAACCTCAGCCAGGCCAGTGTTTGCGCATCGCTCATCTGCGTGTTCTCCAGTCCTTCCCGAATGCGCTGGTTGCGCGTCAGGTCGTGCAGGCTCAGGCCGGGATAAGCCTTGTACCAGACCTGGGTCGGCACCTGGTGCCGCCGCTGGTAGCGCTTGAAGTCCTGTTCGATGCGCGCACCGCCGAGGATCAGCCAGCGCGTGCGCGGCCAGCCGACGCCGTTGCTGAATACCAGGTTCAGGCCCCAGGCGACCTTGTTGATGAAGTCGTCCATGTAGCCCTGGTGGCTGCCGTCATAATTGCTGGTGAACACGACGCGCGTCTTGTCGTCGATGAATACCCAGCGCGCGAAGTGAATGGTTTGCACGCGGGCCAGAAAGCCGCAGGTGAAAACGTGGCGGCAGGCGTAGTCGATCAACACCAGCAGCGCGCTCACCAGCCAGCGGCGAAACAGCCCGGGTTTGACCGCGCCAATCGCCGTGTACTGGTTGCTCACGTCAATGTCTTCAAGCACCTGCAGTTCGGCCAGCGCACTGGCTTGCGGGCGCGGGCAGATTTCGGGGTCGCTGCTTTCCCGCGTGCGCAGCAGATAAACGAGCAGCGGCGAGAGAACGATCAGGAACGGCAGTGCAAGCAGCCCGACGAGCGGTACCGCCAGCAAGTGGGCGATTTTGGCGACCTGCCATGCCAGCGGCGTCGGCTCCGGTGGCGTGAGCCGCAGGCGGCCGGCGCGCACTTCGCCATTGACCAAGTCGCGCAACCCGGCATGCAGGGCGCGTGCCTGTTCGGCTGAGTTGACCGGGGCGCGCGACACGCTGGCCGAGAGCACGCGTTGCAAGGCACTCTCTTCCTTGATTTGCCGCACCGTGCGGCCCACCCAGTTGACATAGCTGGCGGCGATCGGGCGGTCGTGCGCCTGCATCCAGGCCAGCACATCGGTTTCGGCGCCAAAGCCCTCGCAGTGCGCAAAGATGCGGCGCAAGCCTTCGCCGGCACGCTGCACCAGTTCGGCCAGGACCTCGTGCGCCGGGCCGTCGCAGTCACCCATGAAGCTCAGAACCGTGGGCAGCCGTGGCCGCGGTATGCCGAGCGTATCGAGGTCGACTTGCAAGGCATCGTCGAGCACCACCAGGCGCGCGAAGTGCAGCCGCTCGATGGCAGCAAACGGCAGCACGGCGTTGCACGGGTCGGCGGTGCCGGGCGTGGCATTCATGGTGACCAGCAGCGCGCGCAGGCTGGCCTCGCGACCGGCCGCGAGGGGTGCCACCAGCATGAAGTGAGCTTGTGGAGTCACGGCGTCAGAACTTGAGGCAGAAGTCGATCAGGCGCTCTTTGCCCAGGTACACCTTGCCGAGGTAGAAACCCGGGCCGATCAGGCGAATCTCGTCGCGCACATAATGCGCGAGTATCGATGTCTCGGAATAGTCGAGCACGATGCAATCCTTGCCGTCGAGCCAGCTCGGCCCGGTGTAAACCCTGGCCAGAATGGCTTCCAGACCGAAGGCCAGAATCCTGTTCTTGAGCACGCCCTTGCTGGCGTCGAACACTTTGCCTTGCCAGCCGAAATGGTTGATGAAATTCGCGATCGTTGCGCTGTAGCGGGTGCCGGGGGCGATGATCGCCGTGCCTTCGGCCGGGCCATCGGGTATCTCGCCTGCAGGGCTGGCGCGAAACAGGTCGTCGAGCTGCGTCTGGGACATTGCCAACAACTGGCTTACGTCGTAGGCCATGGTGATCTCTCCTTCAGCGGGCTTGCTGCGGTTGATAAAACTCACTGGGCTTGAACGGCATCGAAGGACAGGTCATCCCACGGGCTGACGCGGAGTATCGCTGACGCCGGGTGCCGCAGTCAATCGTCGAATTCATCGCCGAATTCGCGGCCTCTTTCTTCCTTGATGCCGCCTCAATGGCACTGCTCAGTGATTCTGGCAGAGAGGGCAATGCGCTTGCGCGAAAGTTGTCCGGCAACGTGTCGTGTTATCTGGCGACCGCATGGCTTTTTTGCGCTGCTGTTTCCCGTCCAATATCGGCTGCCGCCTTGGAAAAAATATCGTAGAAGGCCTTGTGAGTGACTTTGTTGATCTCTTCCTGAGGGCTCATGTTGATCATGTATGCAGGTCCCTCAACGGGGCCGGATTCGTACTGTTTCTGGTAACTGGTTTTTCCATCCTGGTCGATGATTCTCACGTCGGTTACGACAACAGCCGTCGGTGTTATGGCAAAGCCCAGGTTCTTGGCCTGGTTGTATTCATATGAGTACGAAACAAGCTTGGGCGTTACGAGGGCTACGTATTTACCGCTGTCGGTGTGGCTTACGGGATCGCCAGTCTCCACGTTCTTCGTATCGGCACCTCCCTTGAATGCGTCGGCAAATGCGGCGCCAGCGGACTCCTTGAGGATTTTACCGACAGGGATGGTCAACGATGTGGCCGACCCAGTGAAACTGGTCGGATTTCCAGTGTAGACATATTTATCGTCTTGAACGCTGGTCACAATCAGAACCTTACCCTCAAACGGTTCCGCGACCGGTCTTCGGGCAGAGGCGAGGTAAGACGGGTTGTAGTTCGCGGTATACGCGCAACCTCCGATAAAACACAGAGGAGCAAATGCGGCAACGATCAGTGCTTTGTTCATGGTTTATGAATCCTCTAAGGAGATTTTAGTCTTGCACTCTTGCGCATGGTCTCGATTCGCTCGAGCCCACGCAGTTCCTCGTTCCCGGCAAGCCCGAGTTGAGCCTCGCAATCGGCAGGTTGGCAGGTGGCGGTAATGCGTCCCTTGACGAGTTTGGCTTGATCGATCAGGGTGTCCCTCTGGAGGTCGAAGAACTTGTCTCGGGACAGAGCGTCCTCGAATTCGGCCGGCGTCAGACGTATTGAAACGCTGGCGTCGTATTGCGCTGTTGCGCCGCTTGCGGCATCGACGAAGACGCCGATGAGTCCACCCAGGATGATGTTGCCGAAGGTCATTGGCTGGAACTGTCGCCCAACGGCGCCAACCGCATCCAGAAAACCGTCCTTCCGGCAATCGACTTCGATGGCCAAATGACTCTTCGTCACGCTCAACCCGCCGGGTGTCGGATTGACGATGCCGATTACCGCCCCATCTCGTCGAAAGATACAAGCCGCACCTTCGGGATCTGTCAAGACATTCACCGTTTGTCCGGAGCCCGTGGTTATGGTCGCGCAGGCGCTTACCAGGGTTGCCATTACCGTGAAAAAGTATGGCTGAATGGCAATAAATAACTCTCGCAGCCAGAATGGCACGATGGGCAGTTAAAGAACGAATCGGCGCGCCACCACTCTGCCAAGCACCACCCCTGGTGCCTCTAACATCAGTGAAGGTTT
>NZ_JAEUOI010000034.1 GCF_016790145.1 Propionivibrio sp.
GATGCCATCGAGGATATCCTGCGTTAAAACGAGGCCCTCAACCCACCCTCTCCCTCTCCCACAGTGAAAGGGGGTTTGCACCCTTCGCCCTGCGGGAGAAGGTCCGGGGATCAGGGCCTACGATATAGGCATTACATCCAACTGTGCGACGACGGCCGCCTGGATTCCCGATCATTTATCACCAGTCCTTCGTCAATTGTGCAACTCGCGATGCCCCGTTATGCTATGCGGCGTTTTGACCACTTCCTGAAAGATAAATCATGAGCCTTAAGATGTTGCAAACGTTTGCCGGCCTTGCAATCGCACTCACCATGAACCTTGGCCACGGGGCCAATCTGCCGGCAGAACTGCCGGAACTGAATATCGACATCAAGCAGACCACCGTCTCCGGCATTTCATCCGGCGCTTTCATGGCGGTGCAAGTCGGTGTCGCCAAGTCGGCGTCGGTCAAGGGCGTGGCGATCACCGCCGGCGGCCCCTACTTCTGTGCGCTCCAGTCATCCTTTGGCGGAGCCGGTTCGAGCATCGCCATTGGCCGCTGCATGCAGGGCGACCCCATGTTTCCGACGCGGCCGATTACCTCCGATGACCTCAAGCAAATGGAAGGTGCGGCCCGCGACTGGTCAGAGAATGACAAGATCGACCCTGTCAGCAACCTGGCAAACCAGGCCGTGTGGGTGTTTCACGGCTACAACGACGGCGTCGTCAAGCTGCCCGTCTCGCAGGCGCTGGTGGACTGGTACGGTCGCTTCACACCGAAGAGCCAGATCTTCCACAAGGACAGCCTGAACGCCGCCCATGCACAGATTTCCGCGGCTTGCGGCGACTCGGGCTCGTCTTCGTGCAACCTTTGCCCAGCCACCGGCGGCAAGTTCATCAACATCTGTGGCGACCAACCGCCCGTCAGCGGCCAACTGTATGACGCCGCCGGCGCCGCCCTGCAACTGTTCTATGGCCCGCTTGCCCACACCGAGAGCATCAAGCTGAGCGCCAGGCCGCAGGCCTTCAGCCAGGTGCCCTACCTCAAGCAGCGCGATGGCAGGACGCCGGTCGACAAACCGGACGACATCGCCATGGGCGACACCGGCTATGTCTATGTGCCCGAGTCGTGCCGCCAGGTCGGCCAGCCCTGCCGCCTGCACATCGCCTTCCATGGCTGCATGCAAAGCGCCACCACGTTGGGCACCGACTTCGTTGATAATGCCGGTGTGAATGAATGGGCCGATGCCAACAATATCGTCGTGCTCTATCCGCAAGCGATGCCCACCATGGGAATGCGGCTGCCCCTCAACCCCAATGGTTGCTGGGACTGGTGGGGCTATAACGACACTCAGGACATGAGCACCCTGGGCGCCAAGGCAGGTACTTTCGCCACCAGGGACGGGGTACAAATCGCTGCGGTCTGGCGCATGGTGGAAAAGCTGACGAGCAAGGGCTCGGCTGCCGCATTGGCCAGTATCGCCGGCCCGACCACCCGCCTGATGGTGGTGGACCAAAGCGCCAAACAGGCCGTATTGCGCTGGCAAGCGGTGGAGGGCGCTTCCGGCTATCGCGTTTACCGTGCCAGTGCTGGCAAGACTCCGGTTGCCCTGGGCAAAGCCCGCAACCAGCCGTTCCTGGTGGATGCCGGCCTTTCTCCTTCGACCCTCTACACCTACACGGTGCGCCCGATCATTGGCGGCAGCGAAGCGGCGAGTTCCAACGAGGTCAGCGTTACCACCGCGCGCAAGCCGCCCAAATGCAATCCCTACTTCTCGATGTTGCTGGGGAAGCCGGTGAAGCCGTACCCCGGGGTTCCGACCGGCATGCCCACCGCTGACGTCTGCCAATAGACCTGGAATCAGCAGTTAGGCACGAGGAATTTGGGGCAGCACAACGTTTGGCGAGGGTGTGGCCCTCACCCCACCCACTCCCAAAGGGAGAGGGGGTTTGCACCCTTCGCCCTGCGGGAGAAGGGCCAGGGATGAGGGCCTACGATATCGGCATTACGCGCAACTGCGTTTTCGTCAACTACTGGCTTGGTGACGATTTCTTTCTCCAGAGACAGTACGCCAGGGCATTGTCCTGCTCACTGGAAAAAGTTTGATCACCTCGAGTGTAGTGAAGGCGGAAGGCGTTTAAGGACGCTTCCACAGTCGTGGGATCGTAGCCGAGTGCCGTAAGTGCAATGGCGAGATCGAAGCCGGCCGGGGCGGGTGGCAGGGGGGCATCACACCACAGACCGAAACCATTCTCAGCCAGCCGTTGCCAGGGAAACAGTATGCTCGGATCATCCTTGCGGGTGGGTGCCACGTCAGCGTGGCCGATGAAATTCGCGGCGGGTATGGCGTAACGTTGCCGAATGTCCCCCAGCAGGGCAAGTAGCGCGTCGATCTGCGCCTCGGGAAACGGCTCGTTGCCATTGTTATCGAGTTCGATGCCGAGCGACGCCGAGTTGATGTCGGTGAAACCTCCCCACCACGATTTTCCGGCATGCCAGGCGCGGTCGTTTTCATTGACAAGCTGGACGATCCTGCCGTCTCGGCCGATCAGATAGTGCGCACTGACCTTGCGCTCAGGTGTGCTTAGTGTGCTCAGTGCCTCGTCAAAGGTGTCGTCGCTGGTATGGTGAATAATCACCAGGTTCGGACGGCGTTGATCAAAGTTTGGCGAGATCACCTGATCTATCTGCATAGTCGTGCGTGGCTGGTGTGGAAGCGGCGCGCAGGCGACCAGGATTGCCGACATGAGGCCAACAATGAGGGGGCAGTGCAAGCGGGTGAGTTTCATGGTTAGCGGCGTGATAAGCAGAGGATTTTTTTGACTTCGTCGTGCCGCGGACAGCTCGTTAGATGATCATTGACCATGCCTGTCGCCTGCATGAATGCATAGCAGATCGTCGAACCGACGAACTTGAACCCCGCGCGCCCCAGGGCCTTGCTCATCGCATCCGACCGTGCCGTCCTGGCCGGCACCTCGGCCATCGAGATCCATCGGTTTTGAATCGGGACACCATCAACGAATCGCCACAGAAAATCACTGAACGACTGGCCACTGGCCGTGAGCGCCAGGCAGGCTTTGGCGTTCTGGATGCTTGCCGCCACCTTGGCACGATTTCGGACGATCCCTGAATCGGCCAGCAGGGCGGCTACTTTTTCCTCGTCATACCGGGCAATCAGCACAGGATCGAAACCGTTGAAGGCGTGCCGATAGTTTTCCCGTTTTTTGAGGATCGTCGCCCAGGACAAACCGGCCTGCGCACCCTCCAGGATCAGAAGCTCGAACAAGGCCCGATCGTCGTGGAGCGGAACACCCCATTCCAGATCATGGTATTCACGGTAAAGGTCAAAACCTTCGCTCCAGGGGCAACGTTCCATCGGCATGAACTCGGCAAGATTTGATCAGTCTAGACCCGGGAGCGATTGAAGGCGGCAGAGTGCAGTGGCACGACCTAAAGCCAATGACATCTACCGTCTATTCAATAGAGCACGTCACACCGGGGAAGGCCGGTGTCCAGAATTGTGCCCCGCCACTGGGTCCCGGCTTTCGCCCCGAAGGAAATGCCCTTGGGGTGCGCCGGGACGACGATTTATCTCCCGCTGTCCTGGCAACTGCTTGTTGTGGTACGGAAATATCCAATGCTAGAAGCTCAAGGCTGTTGGCCGAATGAATAACCTTTCCTGGATTCAAGGAGTCGATATGTTCGTCCACCAAACGAAGATTACGGGACAGACTACGGTTATTCTATTCAACATCAACGATCGCAAAGAAAACCGTGTTCTGTTCCGTATTGTCACTGTCAGTAAAGCGACAGCCAGCCTAGATGAAATTTGCTTGCCTTGATATAGACAAACTACTGTTTTGTGGTCTCTTGAGAGTTATTCCCCCGATCAGGTCCATTACCAGCTCGCTCTTTCCCAAAGAACTCAATCATGCCCAAAAGCATAAACGCCCTGGTGAGCAACGAGAAGAAGAGCACATAGCTTATAAGCAAGGGAATTTCGGCAAGTAGCTTCCTGGGGTCTCCGCTTCCCCAACCCCATGGTTCCCAGGCATATTCCCGATAAACCTGATGGATGACAAGGTAGGCAAGGAGTGAAGACAGGCCAGCTCCGAAGGAAAACCAGGCGTTACGGAGCATGGCTTTCCTCTGCATTGGGCGTTGCAATTGATGACGACTTGCAAAAGTGACCATAACAACGAAAAGAGTTACTAGCGTCGCAATAGTTGTTATCAAGGCGGGCGCAAGATGGTCAAAAACGCCATTCTCGGTTCCATACGCACGCAGAGGGATAGCGTGAATAAGGATACTGGAAAGCGGGAAGAAAACTGAGATTCCTGCCAGGAGGCCCCATAGGTTTTGCAAGAACGTCAAGAATTCCTTGAGTTCTTGCAGGTAACGGTTTTCTGAGTCTGAGTCACTCATATTCTTGTATGCAGTAGCTTAAGGCAATGCCATCGGACTACAAACCCATTATTATTAACTATGAAAGTTGCCGGTTGAATACCTACGGGTTGGCTACCGGCCCGTTAGGACGCTTGCGCACGATGTAGAAGAACTCGTAATCACCATCGGAGAACAGCCACCTCAGCTTGCCCTCCTGTTTGCTTTCCAGCGGCGAGAGCGTGGGAATGGCGCGGTCGCGGCCGTCGTCGTCGGCGCTGGTGTCGTCCTCTTCCAGGACGCGGATCTTGACGCTGTCCACGAAGACGATGGTCTTGCGCCCCACCACCTGGCTCCAGTCGCGCGAGTGGCGCGTGTTGTCGCAATCGAACTCCCGGTAGCCCGCGGCCGGGTAGCGGAAACTGCTGCCATCGATGAAGAAGAGTGTGTAGATGTCGTCCGACCCTATTTCAGGGTTGGTCTCGTCGGCGCAGATCAGGTTGCCCACATCGAGCAAACGCAGCGAGGTGTCGAAGTGTCCGACCACGGTGATGCCTTGCGAGCCTGGAGAGGATTGCTTGAGCACCAGGTAGCCGCGAGTGCCATCCCCAGCCGGGCCGCTGACGCGCAGCCCATTGGGCAGCGCCGTACTGTTGAGCGCGCCCAGGGAACCGGTGTTGTTGAAGTCCACCAGTTGCGCGCTGTGGCCAGGGGTCGATGGCAAACCCACGCCAGACACCTGGATGGTTTGCGCCACGCCGGTGTCCGATTGTCCCGTCACGTCGAAGCGAAACCAGGCCTCGTTCTGGACGTCACCGACGGTGTTCTGCTCCCCGGCGCCGGTGAGGCGGGCAGTCTGCGGCTGCCCGGGCTGGAGATAGCAGGCCATCTCCTTGGTGGCGCAGGTGTGGCGCCGGATCTGCAGGGCGTAGTTGCCGGTCCAGGCCCGCGTCGGCCCGCTGATGCGTATGTAATACTCCTTGGGCAGCACGAACTGGTCAACCGAAGCTTCGACCCCACCAAAGGGAATCTTCGTCGTAGTTTTGTTGTAGCGGCTGATGGGGGTCGTCAGGTCTTCAGGCGCATAGATGTCGATCCTGACTGGGGTGCCCAGACCGTATCGGAGGATCGAATATGTTCCAGGGCTATCGGTCTTGACGTGGAACCACTGCAACGCGCCTGGGTAGGCGATGCGGGTGATGTCCAAAGCGTTGTTGTCGGGGTGTTTGTCAATGAGCGTGCTGCCGTTCAGCTCGGACGTTTTCACCTCATAGGCGATGCGCGGGTGGCAGTGGAAGAAGCCGCGGTTGAGATCGGCATGGACCATGAAGTGGTCGCTTTCCAGGTTCTTGAAGTCCACCGGTATGGTGGTGTGTTGAACGCACATCGGAATGCGGCCATGGAGGCCGTGCTTATAGGGCTCGACCGAGGCCAGCACATAGTCCAGGCGGTCTTCGTCCACCTCGTTGGTTTCGCCGCGCGAGGCGTCGGGGCTGGAGGCATTCCAGGCGTCGTACACCGGCCGGGTAAAGAAGCTGCCGGCGCTGTCGAACAGCGCCTTCCATTCGTCCTTGCCGTGGCTGAGCACGGCCACGTTGAGGTCGCCAGCGATAATGAGGCGCTCGCGCTGGAGCAGATCTTCCAGCGGGCCCAAAGGTGCCAGAGTACGTTCAACTACGCGCTTGATGTCGGCGAACTGTTTTTTTCGTGTGGCGCCGAAGAAGCCGTTGTCCTTGGGGTAATCGGCCTGCAAGTGGGTGAACGCGACGTTGTAAACCACACCTGATGTGTTATCCCGAAGGCGCACAAAACCCACGCCCTTGGCGGCATAGCCGTCGTCGGAATCGAAAGCTTCGAACAGCTTGAAGGCGACGTGCCGGGTGCTGGCGCGAAGCTCGCCTTTGCTGCCGCCCCAGCGGTAGCGCGTGCTGGGCAGCGACAGGGCGCTGAAGCCCTGGCGCGCAAACAGCATCAACCCGCTGTCTTCGCCGTTGAGCTTGACGCCGTTGAACACCGGCAGGCCGCCGATGAGCTGGGCGCGCAGTTGCACGAGCGGCGCATCGAGCTTCTTCACATAGACCGGAAACTTGGCCTTGAGCCGCTGCACGAGGATGTTCTTGGCGTCTTCGTCCCACACCTCATTGAGCACCAGGATGTCAAAGCGCTCGGCGTCGGCGAGGATCGTGTCCGCCAGGCGCTGCGCCCAGCCTTCGGTCTGGTTGGTGACCTGGTTCAGGCAATCCAGGATCAGCGGGCCGGGCGGCAGGCACTTGAACAGCGGGGAAAGCAGATAAGCGTTGTAGGTCGCTACGCGCACCGAGTGGTTTTGCTCTTGCGCCAGCACAGGGGCCTGTAGCAGCCAGAGGCAGTTCAATGCCAGGAAAGCGCGTCCCGCTCGGCCAGGCCAGGCAGCGGCGAAATGAACGCTGGCGCGGTGGTTCAAGGCGCGGGCGAGGCCCGCCTTCGCCAGGGTCAAGAGTACTTGCAGCATGATGTCCTCGCTTGGTTGTTTTCGGTGTGCGGGCGCGCTCTTGCGCCCCTCAGTCTTGTAGTCGCGCAGAAGTCTGAAGCCTATCATAAAATGCAAAACCTTCAGCCTGACCCGAACTCTGACCAAAGTGCTTACGCAATAGATTGGTTCTTGAACCGAAAATGGTCAGCGTCAATTCCGGATTTCATCAAATTCGAATGCCTCTGACCCCGATGGCACCGGTTTTCCCGCCGCCCCTGCTAAGCGACGCCTACATCACCTGGGAAAGATGAGAGCCCAATCGCAAGTCGGTGGTGAGTATATGCACGGTTAACCAGCGCTCCAGAAATTCGATATGTTCGTCAACCACAGGCTGGTCCGCCTGAAGGATTTTTTGCTGCAGTTCCCTGGCGCTGTCGATCAATTCCTGGTGCTCCGCTTTGTGTTCTTCTATTCCCTCATATCGATGCTTGAGCATCAAGCGCTCCTCGTGGCTGAAGTGCCAGACCGTGCAATTGATCAGCTCTGCCAATGTCGCCGCAAGATACTTCGGGGATTCCTTTTCCATGACGGAATGATTGAGAATATTAAAAATATTCACCAGCTTACGGTGATCTTCGTCAATTTCCTCGACCCCAACGCTTAGTATCTTGTCCCAAACGATATCTTTCATGATTTTTTCCCCCTGAAATGACCGACCCCGTGAGCGGGGCTGGATAACATGAAACGCACCGGCCTCGGGAAACACACTCGAGGCGGCGAAAATAATGCTGCTGGAACTGTAACGCAAAATAAGTCGAGGCAGAGCTTCGAATTACTTCCTTTGAAAAATGCTATGCGATACTGGCCAATTTTATCCCTGTTTATCAAAAAAAGACGCAGTTGAGCTTAATGCCAATATCGTAGGCCCTCATCCCCGGCCCTTCTCCCGCAGGGCTAATCTATGCACACATCTTTTGTAGCCAATTTCCAGCCTTGGCAGATCGCTAAGAGGCGCTGCAATCCATGAAGCATGGTGATGGGGCCGGGCTTGGCTTCAGAAGCATAGCCCTTCCACCCACCCAGACGCGCAAT
>NZ_JAEUOI010000039.1 GCF_016790145.1 Propionivibrio sp.
AATGAAAAAGCCGCTCGTTCTATCGATACAACCATGTCCAGGGGCTCTTGGCGTCCCGCTGAACCTGTGTTTGGTCGACGACAAGCTCACACCCTGGGCTCAAGCATCACCTTGGCAACAAGCTGAAGAGCCGCTTCAGCGAGGCCAGCCGATCCTCATTCGCCATTCCAGACCTGGACCTGATTCTTGCCGGAGTTTTTGGCAGAGTACATCGCCATGTCGGCGCATTGCGTCAGTGCTTCGACGCTGTCAGCGTGTTGCGGATACAGTGCAACACCGATACTGCCTGTAATGTGTGCCGACCCCTGCACCAGAGCAAATGGCTGAGCCAGACTGGCGAGCATTTCAGTGGCGACCTGCAGCGCCATCCCGGGCTCGCTGATGTCGGTCATGATCACCGCGAATTCATCGCCGCCCATGCGCGCCACGGTATCGCTTTCACGTATCCGGCTCTTAAGCCGTTGCGCCACCTGTTGCAGCAGGACATCGCCGGCGGCGTGGCCGAGGCTGTCATTCACGGCTTTGAAGCCGTCGAGATCAATCCACAGCATGGCGGCGCCACTTGCGCGGCGTTTGGCGTGGGCCAGGGCTTGTCCAATGCGCTCGCGGAACAGGTTGCGGTTGGGCAATTCGGTGAGTGCGTCGTGGTGCGCCAGCGTCCATAGCCGTTCATCCTGCTGGCGGCGCGCGGTGGTGTTGGTCAGTACCATGATCGTGCCAGCCATCGACTGATCGGAATGACTCAGTTTGATCCAGTAGGCCGCGCACCACAGGTTGGTGCGCTTCAGCCTGAACTCCAGCAATTGCACCTCTGAGCTTTGGCGTTTTAATCCCCAGACGAATTGCACATAGTCGCGGTCGTCGGGATGTACGAAGTCGAGAATGGTACGAGCTTGCGCCTGTTTCGGGGTACAGCCGGTCAACGCGCAGCCATTGACGTTGAGGTAACGGCAGCGATCGGCGTCATCGAGTTCAAGCACACCCACCGGGGCCGCTGCCAGCAACACCTGAAGACGCCGTTCCTTGATCTCCAGTTTGCTATTGGTCTGCTTCAGGGACTGGGTGTGCTCTTCCACTTTTTCGAGCAGGTCCTTGTTGTATCTGCGCAGCAGCGCTTTCGCCCGCCGAGAGCGAGTGACATCAACGGCGGTTCCGCGATAGCCGCTCAACTCACCCGACTCATCGCGCAACGGCAGACCGTTGAGTTGTATCCAGCGCGACGTTTCCCCGGCGCCTTGAAAGGCAATCTCCAGGTGGTGAAACGGCTGTTGTTCCGCGAGGGCTTTTTCGATCGCCGCCAGATGCGGTTGCGAGCCCTGGCATAGCAGTGAACGCCAGGATTGCCCGAGCGGCAGCGCACCACGTCTCGCCAGCCTCCCGCTGGCTTCGCGCAAGCGGCCTTCGGTATCGGTTTCCCACAGCAGATCATTGGAAACGCGGGCGAAATCGCGGTAGCGCAGCAGCATCCGGTTTCGTGCTTCCACCGCACCGCCGAGCCACAAGCCGACCAGGGCGATGGCGATCATGACTAACTGGTAGTGCAGTGCCTGGTCACTTTGGTCGAACAGCGCGATCAGCAGAACCAGCCCGCTATCGAGCAGCAATACGGCCAGCACCGCGCTGCGCAGGCCGTAGTTCAACGCCACCCAGGCCAGCGGCAACAGCAGCAACAGGGCAATGAGCGGGAAATGCGTGGTCAACTCCAGCGACCAGGGAATGCCGAACACCAGCAGCAGCGCCAGCAGCACGATGAGCGTCGTTCTGAGATCGGCGCTACCGTTGGACGCCCCGGATTGGTGCACACGAGGCCAGCGACCTTGTTGCACATAATGCTGGAGTCCGGGTTCTACGCGCACCAGCAGCAGCAGTGCCAGCGTCAGGATTCCGATGAAATCGCCAATCAGCCACACGGGCAGGATAGTTGACCACTGCGCCGGGGTCAGGAAATCCGTGTAGACCATACGGAAGGTACCGGCCAGGGCGGCCAGCGTGCTCGCAGCCAGCGCCGCAACGAGGAACAGTGCACTGTGCGCGGGACGGGAAAAATCCCATGCATCGCGCATCCATCGACGCAAAGGCAGGAGAACTGTTGCGTAAGCGAGTACGGGTGCAACCCAGCCATAAAATAGCCAGTACGGCTGTTCTGACAGGAATACGGTGGCACGATCTATCGGCATCGAAAATTGCAACAGACCACACAACAGATCCGCTGTCAGCTCCAGCAGCAACCCGCGCCAGCCAAAAACCAGCAGGCAGAAAAAGCGCAGCCCGGCCGGCAGATACCACGGACTGACGATACCAAAGCGATCAAGCAGGCTGGCCGAGAGCCAGGTAAATTGCCAAAGTACAAGGTAGATTCCACAAAGCAGCAGGAGGCGTCGCCGCTGGCCTGAGGACAGAAGAGAAGCAGTGACGACCTGATCGGGCCTGTTGTTCAAAGGCTTGAGATCTAATTACTTTTGTTGCAAAAGGAATGGAAGTTCAAACGCATAAGCCGGAGTATCCTTGGCTTCTGTACCCCGGTCAATAACAATGTTTTTCCTTGAAATCCCCCGAAAGAATCTGCATTCCAGCGCTTTCCAAAGCGGAACGGCCGGAAGCTCTCAAGCTTTCAGCAGTTCTTCCCGGCTCCCCAGCCAGCGGGACAGATGCCGCCTGGCGCGTTCGGGGTCATGGCAGAGCAGATGTTCGGCCATCTTGCGCGCCAGTTCGACGAGATCGCCATCGACTTCGAGGTCGGCGTAGCGCAACAGCGGCACGCCCGACTGGCGGCTGCCGACGAACTCGCCGGGGCCGCGCAGGTGCAGATCCTGGCGGGCGATTTCAAAGCCGTCGGTGTTCTCGAAAATGATCTTCAGCCGCGCGCGTGCCGTCCACGACAGCGGTTGCTGATAAAGCAGGACGCACACCGAATCGTGCGCGCCGCGCCCGACGCGGCCGCGCAACTGGTGCAGTTGCGAGAGGCCGAAACGTTCGGCGTGCTCGATGACCATCAGGCAGGCATTGGGCACATCGACGCCGACTTCGATCACCGTGGTGGCCACCAGAACGTCGAGTTCACCGGCGGCGAAGGCCGACATGGTCGCGGCTTTCTGGTCGGCCTTGAGGCGACCGTGCACCAGGCCGATGCGCAGATCGTCAAGTTCTGCGCTAAGCGTAGCGTGTGTTTCGATGGCGGTTTGCAGTTGCAGCTTTTCGGATTCTTCAATCAGCGGGCATACCCAGTAGGCCTGCCGGCCTGAAGCGACGGCGCCGCGCACGCGGGCGATCACTTCGGCGCGCCGGGTATCGGCGATCAGTTTGGTTTTGATCTGCCGCCGTCCGGGCGGCAACTCATCGAGCACCGAGACATCGAGGTCGGCGTAATAGCTCATGGCCAGCGTACGCGGAATCGGCGTCGCAGACATCATCAGTTGATGCGGCGGCCTGGAGCTGTCGCCCTTCTTGCGCAGTTGCAGCCGTTGCGCCACGCCGAAACGATGCTGTTCGTCGATGATGGCCAGCCCGAGCCGGGCGAAGTCAACGCTGTCCTGAATCAGCGCATGGGTACCGACAATCAGTTGCGCGCTGGTCGCTGCCTGCACGTGCATGAGTTGCCTGGCGGCTTTTCTCTGGCTGCCGGTTAACCAGGCGATCTGGATGCCAAGGGGTGCCAGCCAGGCACGCAGCTTGAGGTGATGCTGCTCGGCGAGTATTTCGGTCGGCGCCATGAAGGCCACCTGATAGCCCGCTTCAATGGCCTGGCAGGCGGCCAGCGCAGCGACGATGGTTTTTCCGCTGCCGACGTCGCCCTGCAA
Organism: Propionivibrio sp.; assembly: GCF_016790145.1. Classification (GTDB taxonomy): domain Bacteria; phylum Pseudomonadota; class Gammaproteobacteria; order Burkholderiales; family Rhodocyclaceae; genus Propionivibrio. The sequence continues at coordinate 3,798 of NZ_JAEUOI010000039.1, forward strand.
CAGGCGCTGCATAGGATGAGCCTGCGCCAGATCGGCAGCAATCTCGGCAGTAACGCGCTGTTGTGCGCCGGTCAGGGCGAAGGGCAGCGCAGCGAGCAGTTGCCGGGCAAGCTGGCCGGGGCCCTTGAGCAGTGGCGCACCCTTCTGCCGGCGCGCCATGTAGGCGCGGCGCAGGGACAGTTGCTGGGCCAGCACTTCGTCGAACTTGATGCGTTGCCAGGCTGGATGCGTGCGACCTTGCAAAGCCGCCTCGGGGACGCCGGGCGACGGCGCGTGCAGGAGTTGCACGGCATCGGCGAAGGCCGGCAGCGCATGCTTGCGGCACCAGCGCGCATCGAGCAGTTCGCCCATATCGGCGGCAGCGAGGGCCGGCACGATGAGCTTGCGCAGGGCGTTCTGCGAAACACCGGCGGTAGCCGGATAAACCGGAGTCAAGGCTTGCGGCAGCGCCTC
>NZ_JAEUOI010000041.1 GCF_016790145.1 Propionivibrio sp.
ATGTAGTCGACGTTTGGCACGCTTCGCCAAACCGGTATCCTGCCCGCAAATGGGTGCAGAGTAGCCAGGGACCAGCGGGAACGACTAACATAGTTGAACTTCTATTGAACGTCGTCAAGGGAGCCGCAAATGCTCAATATGATCCTGGTTAGCCTGGGTGTTCTCCTCGCCTTCTCCTTCGTTGGTGCACTGGCCTACTTTTACGTACAGGATGTCACGCAGGAAAAGCACGCCGTATTGCGTAATTTTCCGCTGGTCGGCTACCCGCAGTCTTACACCGGAATGACTGGGGACTGTAGATATGATTTGCCTTGGGATTAAAGGGGTCGAAGACTTTCCTTCACGTTGGCCATGGCACTGCAGCCGGTCTTGATCCGCACGTTCAGGGTGACCGGGCTGTAGGGCGGGAGATAATCGGGGCCAATCAGCGTGGCATCGAGAGGATACGGAACAGCCCGCAGAAACCACCCATGAGCCAAAGGACATCTTCGCGCTTCACCACTCGCTATGCTTCAAGTCCCCGCACAACTCAGCCTCTACAGATAGCGAAACATCCCTCCCCCAGCCCGTGAATCCGAGCCCTCGCCCCTGGATATGACGACGATGCCCGAGTCGGTGACGTAGAATCGGCGACGATCGGCTTCAATATCGTAGCCGATACAATCCCCCGCCTCGATCACGTTGTAGCGGTCGACGATGACGCGCCTGAGCCGCACACCCTTGCGCAGAACCGAGTAGTCCATGACGATGCACTCGTCGAGTTCGACATCCTCTTCCAGCAGTACTTCGCTGCGAACGATCGAATTGCGTATCCGGGCGCCCTTGATCAGGCCGCCAGAACTGATCATGCTGTTTTCTATCTCGGCCCTGAAGAATCTTGGCGACGGTCCCTGGTAGTTGCTTGAGCCGATTCGCCATTTGGGATTGAACATGTCGAACTTGGGTTCGACACCCAGAAGGTCCTGGTGCGCCTGAAAAAAGGCATCGATCGTTCCCACGTCGCGCCAGTAGCCCGGTTCCTCATAGTCGCGTATGCCCGGGACTTCGTTTTCACCGAAATCGTAGGCAAACACCCGCTTTGTCTTGATCAGGCGCGGCAACATATCCTTGCCAAAATCCTTTTCACCCAGACGTTTTCCCTCCTTCAGCGCCTTGCTCAGAACATCGGCGTTGAAAATGTAATTGCCCATTGAGGCGAAGGCGCGCGCAGGATCATTCGCCATGGGAACAGGGTTGACGGGCTTTTCGCGGAAATTGTGGATGACCCCGTCGGCATCGGCGTCAATGATGCCGAAGGCCGAGGCCTGTGCGATCGGCACCGGCAGCGCCGCGACCGTTACGTCGGCGCCGCTGCGCAAGTGGAAATCAACCATCTGGCGCACGTCCATGCGATACAGGTGGTCGGCACTGAACACCGCAATGAGGTCCGGCGCATGCTTCTCGATCAGTCTCAGATTCTGATAAACGGCGTCGGCAGTACCCTGGGTCCATTCAGGATCCTCGCGCATCTGCGGTGGAACAACGGTGATGAACTGTTCGGGGAAGATCGGGGCCAGCACCCAGGAGCGGCGAACGTGCTCAATAAGTGACTGCGATTTGTACTGCACCAGGAGGTAAATGGTAAAAATCTTCGAATTGATCAGATTGGAGAGTACGAAGTCGACAATCCGATAGCGGCCGCCGAAGGGAACCGAGGGCTTGGAACGATGTTCGGTCAGCGGATACAGACGCGAACCTTCACCGCCGGCCAGAACCACCGCAAGAATATTGAGCCTGTTCATCATCCCTCTTTCGTAGAAAGAGCAAAGCGATAACGCCCACACGCTACGATTCAGCCTGCGTGTAGCGAGCGCATCTCATTCGCCTGACCCATAACTAACGTAACCCGCCTGGTGGGGCAACTTTTTAAATTCTATTGCCTGATCGTCTGGCCTCGAAACCTTATCACCGTAGACGATGTACTCATGATTGTCGAGTCCGCTTGGCGAATCAGGTCAGCGATGTGTGCTAATCCTGGGGCAGATTGATCGGGGTGACGAGATCCTTCTGGCTGATGGCGCTGATGCCAGGTGTTCCAATCACGAGGGTCAGTCGGGCAACTTCATCGTTGAATAGATCAGATTACAATCTGACACAAGAAACTTTCCGTTGCCCTTAGCACTCTCAGTCATGGAGTGCTAAAATTCATTCAGGAACATAAGCAATGAGGTGGTGATTCAAATGATGGAAGCAATGACTTTTCCGACAATCTCTGCGGCAGGCAACATTGAGGCCTACATTCAGGCAACGAAGCAGTTTCCCATCCTTACGCAGGAAGAAGAGGTTCGGCTGGCGACGCGTTTCCGCGAGGATGACGATCTGGAAGCGGCGCGCCAACTGGTTCTCTCCCATTTGCGCCTGGTGGTTTCTATTGCACGCGGCTACCTTGGCTACGGTCTGCCCCATGCGGACCTGATCCAGGAAGGCAATATCGGTCTGATGAAGGCGGTCAAGCGCTTTGACCCGTCGCACGGTGTGCGTCTGGTTTCTTTTGCCATGCACTGGATCAAGGCCGAAATTCATGAATATGTGCTGAAGAACTGGCGCATGGTCAAAGTGGCCACAACCAAGGCGCAACGCAAGCTGTTCTTCAATCTGCGCAGCATGAAACCGGGCAGCGAGGCGCTGACGCCGACGCAGGTTGCCGATGTCGCACATCAACTGAGCGTCAAGCCGGAAGAAGTGGTCGAGATGGAATCACGCCTTGCGGGGCACGATCTGGCACTGGAATCGAGCCATGACGACGAGGATACGTTTTCTCCGATTGCCTACCTTGAAGATAACCGCAGCGAGCCGACGCGGGTGCTCGAATCCCGCGCCCGCGATCATCTGCACGGCGAGGCGCTGCAATCGGCGCTGTCCGGCCTCGATGAGCGCAGCCGGCGCATTGTTGCAGCGCGCTGGCTGAGCGACGATCCGGCAACCCTGCACGATCTGGCTGCCGAATTCGGGGTCTCAGCCGAGCGCATTCGCCAGATCGAAACCAAGGCCATGCAGAAGATGCGCAGCAGCCTGGCGCCACTGGTTGCTTCTGCCTGAAGAAGCCGGGTGCCCGACCGGGATCCCCGGAAATGCCGTTCAGCCAGCGCTGAACGGCATTTTTTTCCTGACAAATCCCTGCGCATGGCGTTTCGAGCAACGACTGGCGTAAACTGCCCGGCTGTCGATTTATAAAGTTTCCACCATGCCTCGTTCCACTTCTCGACCTACCCTGAAACTTCCTCCCAGACCCGCCACGTCGAGCGTGGCCGATGACCCTGTAGTGCGCGCTCGCAAACCGGTTCACGCAGGATTCAAATCAGCGCAACAGTCCCTTGCGAAACGCGCCGGCAACACGGTCAAAGCGGCGCAACCCGTCGCCGAAACCGTTGAAAATTACCAGGGCAGCGACAGTCCGCGCACTACTTCGCTCTTCAACAAGGACGCTACTCGTGCGCCGGAATTCGAGGTGAAAACCATGCCCGCCGAAGCAGCGCTCGGTAACGGAGAAGTGCCGCGACCGGGTAAATTGCGCGTAGCGGAGCAAGCCAGGACTTATCCCAAACGCGGCATCGCCCGCAGCACCGGTGCTCGTGCCCTTCCTCCGGCCCGAGCTAACGGCGAGCCGCTCGCGCCGCGACTGGAAACCGGGCGGATTCATTCCACCCCACTCTCGCAGTCGCCATTGCCAGCACCTCCGCTTCGCCGCGAGACACCGCCAACACCCCAAACTGCCCAGGCGGGAGCGCTACGTCGCCCGCTCAAGGAGCCGCCGCGCTTGTCCAAACGGATCTGCGAGATGAGCCTGTGCTCGCGGCGTGAGGCGGATGAATGGATCGAAAACGGCTGGGTAAGCGTCGATGGTGTGGTGGTCACCACGCTTGGTACCCGGGTGCACCCCGGCGCACGGATCGAGATCAAGGACGCCGCCAGCGCGCACCAGACCGAGAGCGTGACCATCCTGTTCAACAAGCCGCTTGACGTGGCTAGCGGGCCGTTTGAAGGCGATGGTGAAAATGCAGTGCTGTTGATCCGCCCCGAGAATCGCTGGCGTGAAGACGATAGCCGATACCATTTCAAGGCCACTCATTTGCGTGGACTGGCGCTGGCGGGCAAACTCGAAGCCGATGCGACGGGCATGCTGGTATTCACCCAGGAGGGCAGCGTTGCCCGCCGCATAATCGGTGACGATACGCGTCTGGAAAAGGAATACATGGTGCGGGTCGAAGGCGAACTGACGGCAGACGGAATGAAATTGCTCAACCAGGGTCTTGCGCTTGACGACGTCAAACTCAAGCGCGCTCAGGTGTCCTGGCAAAGCGAGCAGCAACTGCGTTTTGTGCTGCACGAAAGTCGTAAACGACAGATTCAGCGCATGTGCGAGCTGGTCGGCTTGCGCGTGACCGCCAGCAAGCGCATCCGCATCGGCAGTGTGTCGCTGGGCAAGCTCCCCGTCGGCCAATGGCGCTACCTGCGCGACAACGAACGTTTTTAGACACGACATGAAGCACGTCGTAAGCCATGTTGAAACCAATGGACATGAAAATCTGGTCATTCCGGCGCAGTCAGGTATCCAGTGGTTTCCACTTGATTCCGGGTCAAGCCCGGAATGACGGGCCTATTTGTGGGTTTCTCCGTGCCGGCTTGCCGGGAGGTTCGTACTTTTCGTGCACTTTCCTGGCGTTGCGGCCGGTTTGTCGGACTCAAATGAGGTTTACACGATGACCATCAGCAGCCGACTTCTCGGCCAGGCACTCGTCGTGGTGTTGCTCGCTGCGTGCAGCGAAGCCGGTAAGGATGCAAGTTCCCCGCCAGTGCCCGGCAAAGCAGCGCTGACTGTCGCTACGACCACGCCACAAGCAATTGAGTGGCCACTGACACTCAAGGCCAGCGGCAACATCGCGGCCTGGCAGGAGGCCATCATTGGCCCGGAAATCAATAATTACCGGATTACCGAGGTACTGGTCAACGTCGGCGATGTGGTGAAGAAAGGCCAGATTCTGGCGCGCATTGCGCCCGAAACGGTGGAAAACGAATTGGCCGAATCACTGGCCATGGTCGCTGAAGCCGAAGCCACCCTCGCCGAAGCCCGCGCCAACAACGAGCGCGCCAGGCAGCTTCGGGAAAAGGGCTTTTTCAGTCCGCAGCAGAACACCCAAACGCAAACTGCCGCCGACACAGCGCTGGCCCGCCTCAATGTCGCCAGGGCACGCCTGAAGACTGCGCAACTGAAGCGTTCCAAGGCCATCGTGCTGGCGCCGGACGACGGAATCATCTCGGCACGCGCCGCGACAGTCGGAACCTTGACGGAAACCGGCCAGGAACTTTTTCGTCTGATACGTGGCGGCCGGCTCGAATGGCGTGCCGAAGTCACATCGGCTGAACTCGCTCGCCTCAAGCCCGGCCAGACGGCCACGTTGAGCGGCCCGAACGGCGATGTGCTTGAGGGCGTGGTACGCGCCATAGCGCCGAGCGTCGACCCGCAAACGCGCAATGCGCTGGTTTATGTTGACCTGCCGGCGAAAGCGGCACAGGTGGTCAGCGCCGGCATGTTTGCACGCGGCGAATTCCGCCTCGGCCAGAGTTCGGCGCTGACCCTGCCGCAATCCGCCGTGCTGCTGCGCGAAGGGTTTGCCTATGTTTTCCGGGTCGAAAATGACAAGGTGACGCAGGTCAAGATCGACACCGGTCGGCGCAACGGCGAACGCATCGAAATCAGCGGCCTCGATACCCAGGCTCAGGTGGTCGCCAGCGGTGCCGGCTTTCTGGCCGATGGCGACAGCGTACGCATCGTTCCGGACAGAGCCGCTAGCGGTTCGTCGCCATGATCAACGTTTCAACCTGGTCGATCCGCAATCCGATCCCGGCGGTATTGCTCTTCCTGATGCTTACCGTGCTTGGCCTGATGGCCTTCAAGGGAATGAAGGTCCAGCAATTTCCGGATATTGACCTGCCAACGGTCACCGTCACCGCCAGCCTGCCCGGTGCCGCGCCGGCGCAGATGGAAACCGAGGTGGCGCGCAAGATCGAAAACTCGGTAGCCACCCTGCAGGGCATCAAGCACATCTATACCAAGGTGCAGGACGGCACGGCCATTGTCACGGTCGAATTCCGACTGGAGAAACCGACGCAGGAAGCAGTCGATGACGTACGCGATGCCGTTTCCCGCATCCGCGCCGACCTGCCGGGCGACCTCAAGGATCCGGTGATTTCCAAGGCCAACCTGGCTGGCGCGCCGATCCTCACTTACACCGTGGCCTCCAGCCGCCTCGATGACGAAGCGCTGTCCTGGCTTGTTGACAACACCATCAGCAAAGCCATCCTCAGCGTCCGTGGAGTTGGAGCCGTCTCCCGCGTCGGTGGCGTCACCCGTGAAATCCGCGTCGAACTGGATCCCGGCCGCTTGCTGGCCTTGCGTGTCACGGCCGCCGATGTCTCACGCCAGCTCCGCCAGATCCAGCAGGAAGCCTCAGGCGGAATTTCAGATATCGGCGGGATTGAGCAATCGGTGCGCACCATTGCCACGGTGCAATCGGCTGAGGAACTGGCCGGCCTGGATATCGTGCTTTCCGATGGTCGGCGGGTCCGTCTGAACGAACTGGCTACGGTCAGCGACACGGTGGGCGAACTTCGCTCGGCTGCGCTGCTCAATGGCAAACCGGTAGTCGGCTTCGAAATCGTCCGCGCCCGTGGTGCCAGCGAGATTGATGTCGCCAAGGGCGTGCGCGAGGCGCTGGAGAAGCTGAAGACCGCGCACCCGGATATCACGATTACCGAGGCCTACAATTTCGTCGACCCGGTCATCGAGAACTTCGGAGGCTCAATGGCGCTGCTGATCGAAGGCTCGCTACTGGCCGTCATCGTCGTCTGGCTCTTCCTGCGTGACTGGCGCGCCACGATCATTTCGGCCACGGCCCTGCCGCTGTCGATCATTCCGACCTTCGCGGTGATGTCTTTCATGGGCTTCACGCTCAACGTCGTGACCTCGCTCTCGCTGTCGCTGGTTGTCGGCATCCTGGTCGATGACGCCATTGTCGAAATCGAAAACATCATGCGCCACCTGCGTATGGGCAAGACGCCTTTTCAGGCGGCGATTGAGGCCGCCGACGAGATCGGCCTGGCGGTGATCGCCACCACCTTCACGCTGATCGCTGTCTTCCTGCCGACTGCCTTCATGAGTGGCGTGCCCGGCAAATTTTTCGTCCAGTTTGGCTGGACGGCAGCCATTGCAGTCTTTTTTTCGCTGGTCGTCGCGCGCATGCTGACACCGATGATGGCGGCTTACATCCTGCGTCCGCCGAAAAATGAGCATCGCGAACCGCGCTGGCTGGCGATCTACATGGGCTGGGCGTCGTGGTGTATGAAGCACCGCATAGCCACCACCCTTGCCACCATCGTTTTCTTCTTTGGTTCCTTTGCGCTGGTGCCGCTGCTAGCGACGGGTTTCATTCCGCCCGACGACCTGTCGCAAACCCAGGTTTATCTCGCGCTGCAACCGGGCAGCACCTTCAAGGAAACCTTTGCCGTCGCTGAACAGGCGCGCCGCATTGTCGAGCAGAATCCAAACGTGAAGATGGTCTATACCGCCATTGGCGGCGGGGCATCCGGTAGCGATCCCTTTGTCCCGCGTGGCGCGTCCGAGGTGCGCAAGGCCACGCTGACCATCAACATGACGCCGCGAGGCGAACGAGGTGGCCTCAAGAAACAGGCCGTCGAACGCCAACTGCGCGAGGCACTGGCTGATCTGCCTGGCGTACAGGTCAAGGTCGGCTTCGGTGGATCCAGCGAGAAATACGTTCTGGTGCTGGCCAGCGAAAACGGCATCCTGCTGACCGGGCACGCACGCCAAGTCGAGCGCGAACTGCGCACCCTTCCCGGTATCGGTGGGGTCACCACGACGGCCAGCCTGGTCCGCCCGGAACTGGTTGTCCGCCCCGATTTTGGCCGCGCGGCCGACCTCGGCGTCACCTCGGCGGCGATTGCCGACGTGCTGCGCATTGCCACCGCCGGCGACTATGACCAGAGCATTGCAAAACTGAACCTCGCGCAGCGCCAGTTGCCGATCATTGTCAAATTGCCGCCGGAAGCGCGCCAGGACTTGAGCCTGCTCGAGCGCATGACGGTTCCAGGCAAAAATGGGCCGGTGATGATCGGTAACGTGGCCTCGCTCTCGCTATCCGGTGGGCCGGCCGTGATCGACCGCTACGACCGCCTGCGCAATATCAATTTTGAAATCGAACTGAACCAGCAACCACTCGGCGAGGTGGAAAAGCAGGCGCTGGCCCTGCCCAGCCTGGCCAAACTTCCGCCGGGCATCCTGCAAACCACAGTCGGCGACGCGGAAGCAATGGGCGAACTGTTCTCCAGCTTCGGCCTGGCGATGCTGACCGGCGTGCTCTGCATCTACGTTGTTCTGGTACTACTGTTCAAGGATTTCGTACAGCCGCTAACGATCCTTGCTGCGCTGGTACTCTCGGTACCGGGCGCCTTCCTGGCCTTGTTCGTGACGCAAACGGCGCTATCGATGCCGTCGATGATTGGCCTGATCATGCTGATGGGCATTGCCACCAAGAATTCCATTCTGCTCATTGACTATGTCATCCTCGCTCGTCGCGGCATTGACGGCAACCCCGGACTCGACCGCTGGCACGCGCTGCTCGACGCCTGTCGCAAGCGTGCCCGACCCATTGTGATGACCACCGTTGCCATGGGCGCCGGCATGCTGCCGATCGCCATCGGACTGGGTACCGACCCGAGCTTCCGCGCCCCGATGGCCATTGTCGTCATTGGCGGACTCATCACCTCGACCTTCCTCAGCCTGCTGGTGATCCCCGTTGTCTTTACCTACGTCGACGATGCCATTCACCTGATTCGGAAGCTCTTGTCCAAACAGCGCAACTCCGCTTAGACCGTCTTTTAAAGCGCAGATCAGTGTGCTGCCAATATCGTAAGCCCTGATCCCCTGGACCTGCTCACCGAAGTGTGGCCAAGGCTCGCTGAAGAACAGCGCAATCAGGAAAATTAGCCCGACTTCCGCTATTCGCGGGGGTTGAAACGGCTAAGTGATTGAAATACATAGAAGTCGAATCAGAAGGTCGGCACTACACGACGCTTGGTGAAAGTGGCTTGACGGGTAATGGCACAGCGATTTTTGGTTGAG
>NZ_JAEUOI010000075.1 GCF_016790145.1 Propionivibrio sp.
AAGTGCTCGGCTTTACCTTGATCGTGATCGGCCTGACCTTGCTGACGCTGGGGGGGGTCGGGTTCTTTACGAGTTTGTAAGGATTCCCGGTGATCGATCAGGACAAACCGTGGATTGAATTTGTGCACCGCGCATAACAGAAAACTGACGCAAATTAACCAGGGCGTAGAATGCGTGCCATCGACCAGCACCTGCGCATCACCATCGGTACCGATGAACAGAGTCGGGCGCTGGTCGACGCACTGCGGGAAATCCTCGGCTGGCGCGGTTTATTCCTCAAGCAGACTGCGCAGCATCCAGGCGGTTTTCTCGTGCACTTCAAGGCGCTGGGTCAGCAGATCTGCCGTCGGCTGATCGTTTGCAGAATCGGCCAGGGGAAACAGCTTGCGCGCCGTGCGCGCCGTGGCTTCCTGAGCGGCGACCAGATGGCCGATCATGTCATTCGTCTTTGGTACGCCTTCAACCTCCTTGATTGAGGCCAGCTTGACGAATTCCTTGTAGGTGCCGGGTGCCGGATGCCCGAGTGCACGAATGCGTTCCGCGATGACGTCGAGGGCGTTCCACTGCTCGGTGTATTGGCCCATGAACATCAGATGCAGACTGTTGAACTGCGGCCCGGTGACGTTCCAGTGGAAGTTGTGCGTCATCAGGTACAGCGTGTAGCTGTCCGCCAGCAGGGCTGAAAGTCCGCGTACGATCTTTTCGCGATCATCGGCACTGATGCCGATATCGATCGCAGAGGTTCTGGTTTTTTTGCTGCTCATGCTTTTTTCTCCTTGGTGAAATCGATCAATTCAGTGCACCTGCCCAGGGGGTATTGACCTTCGATAACCCGATGCCAGGTCGAGGCCGCGTGTTACAGCCCCCCTGAACAATCGTCCTGCAAGATCAGCCCAGCTCGTAACGATCGAGGTTCATCACCTTGTTCCAGGCCGTCACAAAGTCACATACGAACACCTGCTGCGCGTCCCTGCACGCATAGACTTCGGCAAGGGCTCTGAGCTGGGCGTTCGAACCGAAGACCAGATCGACGATGGTTCCCGTCCATTTGATCTCGCCCGTCGCCCGTTCACGCCCCTCCAACACGCCTTCAGTTATAGCGGACTTCTGCCACCGGGTGTTCATGTCGAGGAGGTTCACGAAGAAGTCATTGCTCAAGGTTTCGGGTCGCCTGGTGAAAACACCGTTTTTTGACTGCCCGAAGTTTGCACCCAGCACGCGCAGGCCACCGACCAGAACCGTCATTTCGGGGGCGGTCAGCGTCAGCAGATTGGCCCGATCCACCAGCAGCTCAGCCGCCGATCCTGCGTATCCCTTCCGGATGTAGTTGCGGAACCCGTCTGCGCTCGGTTCCAGCGCAGCGAACGAGTCAGCATCGGTCTGCTCCTGCGACGCGTCCATGCGCCCCGGCGAGAAGGGAACCGTTACCTCAACGCCGGCCTTCTTCGCGGCGGCCTCGACCGCCGCGCAGCCGCCGAGGACGATCAGGTCGGCCAGCGAAACCTTCTTGCCGCCGGACTGCGCACCGTTGAATTCCTTCTGGATGGCTTCCAGCGACGGTAGTACCTTGGCCAACTCGGCCGGCTGGTTGACCTCCCAAACTTTCTGCGGCGCGAGGCGGATGCGCGCGCCGTTGGCGCCGCCACGCTTGTCGCTGCCGCGGAAGCTCGCCGCCGACGCCCAGGCTGTCGCGACCAGTTGGGAAATGGACAGGCCACAGGCGAGGATCCTGGCCTTCAGGGCCGCGATGTCCTGCTCATCAACCAGCGCATGGTCGACGGCGGGGATCGGGTCTTGCCAGATCAGCGCTTCCTTCGGCACCAGCTTGCCGAGATAGCGGGCGCGCGGACCCATGTCACGATGGGTCAGCTTGAACCAGGCGCGGGCGAAAGCATCGGCGAACTCCTGCGGGTTCTGCATGAAATGACGCGAGATCTTCTCGTAGGACGGGTCCATGCGCATGGCCATATCGGCCGTGGTCATCATCGGCGCGTGACGTTTGGCCGGATCGTGGGCATCCGGCACGGTGGTCGACGCTGCAGGATCCTTTGGTTTCCACTGATGGGCGCCAGCCGGGCTCTTGCTCAGCTCCCACTCGTAGCCGAACAGGGTCTCGAAGTAGCCGTTGTCCCACTGGATGGGATTGGGGGTCCAGGCACCTTCGATACCGCTGGTGATCGCGTCTACTCCCTTGCCGGAACCGAAACTGCTTATCCAGCCCAGGCCCTGCTGCTCGATGCCCGCGCCTTCCGGTTCGCGGCCGACGTGGGCGGTGTCGCCAGCGCCGTGTGCCTTGCCAAAGGTGTGACCCCCGGCGGTGAGCGCGACAGTCTCGTAGTCGTCCATGGCCATTCGGGCAAAGGTCTCGCGGATGTCGCGTGCCGAGCCGAGCGGATCCGGCTTGCCGTTCGGGCCCTCGGGATTAACGTAGATCAGGCCCATCTGGACGGCGCCCAGCGGGTTGTCAAGCTCACGCTCGCCCTTGTAGCGCTCGTCGCCCAGCCAGGTGGTTTCCGGGCCCCAGTAGATTTCGTCCTCAGGCTCCCAGATGTCCGGGCGGCCGCCGCCGAATCCGAAGGTCTTGAAGCCCATCGAATCCAGCGCAACGTTGCCGGTGAGGACGATCAGGTCGGCCCAGGACAGCTTGCGGCCGTACTTCTGCTTGATCGGCCAGAGCAGGCGGCGCGCCTTGTCGAGATTGCCGTTGTCCGGCCAACTGTTGAGCGGAGCGAAACGCTGTGCGCCGGTGCCGGCGCCGCCACGCCCATCGGCGATGCGGTAGGTACCCGCGGCATGCCAGGTCATGCGGACGAAGAACGGCCCGTAGTGGCCGTAGTCCGCCGGCCACCAGTCCTGAGAATCAGTCATCAAAGCACGAAGGTCATTGACCACGGCATCCAGATCAAGGGTCTTGAACTCCTCGGCGTAATTGAACGCCTGGCCCATGGGGTTGGACTTTGAGGATTGCTGGTGCAGCATCTTCAGGTTCAACTGGTTCGGCCACCAGGCTGAGTTCCCCTGGGCTCCGGACACAGTGTGACTGCCAGCACCGCTCGCGAACGGGCACTTTTTTTCGGTTGTCATGATTATCTCCTGTTTGAAATTGACTACGAACCCAGTCTAGAGTTTCGAAACTGATTAATCAACGAAATAATATCAATAGTATCCATAGTGAATGACTATCAAACTAACCGAAAACAAAGCGAAGGCAAAACCGGGTCAGCACCGTCCAGTTGCACGTGAAGTTGAATGCCCAGCTTAAACCCGGCAGGATTCTGTCTTGACTATGGGATCCATTTGTGTCTTGCTCGCACCCTGCCCCTGCAGGCGGTGAAGCTCCGTTCGGCATGACCCGCAGGAGGTACCGCACTTGCGCTTGGTTTGCACTGCGGCCAGATCAAGACCGCTGGCAAAGTCGGCAAGAATTTCGCTCTCGGCAACGTCAAAGCAGTTGCAGACGATGCGACCGCGCGCCGGACTCGCAGTGGGCGGAGCCGCGCAGGGAGCGAAAAGCCATTTGCGCAGTTCCTGCGTGCTCCCCCCGCGCGCGATGAGGTCCATCAACCAGTCCGTGGCGCGGGTTTCGTTGCACAGCAAGGCGCCGATGAGGCAGTCGTCCTCGATCAGGGCGCGCTTGGCGATACCGCGCCGGGCGTCGTTGAAAGCCAGAACGTCGGGCCTATCCAGACCGATTGCCGCAGACAGTTCGGCGAGCAGATCCGCCGTCGGCAGGGCACTGCCCGCTCCCCCCCAGGCGCGCAGGACGACTACCGTTGACTCGCGGCCGGACAGCGTCAGCGTGGCGTGATCGAAGCGGGCCAGCCAGGGTTGCAGCGTCGCGTGCAGACCACCACGGCTAGCCCACTCGTCGCGGCGCAGCGCGACGAGTTGCCAGTCCGTGGCGAAGCGCTCAACCTGTACAGCCGCGTGCTTGAGTTCGGGCTGATGCGAAACGGGGTCGGTGACTGCCGGCATCAAGGCATTGACGCCGAGGCCGCTCATAAAGCGAGCGCCCCAGTGCATCGGCAGGTAGGTCTGCGCCGGGCGCAAGCGGCTTGAGGCCGCTGCGCGCAGCACCAGCGCACCGCGCTTGCCTTTGACGCGCACCAGATCGCCATTGACGAGGCCGCGCCTTTCCATGTCACGGGCATTCATTTCCAGCACCGGCTCCGGCGCATGGGCAAACAGGCGAGGCACCACGCCGGTGCGACTCATCCCGTGCCACTGGTCGCGTAGCCGGCCGCTATTGAGATGCAGCGGAAGTCGCGCGTCGGTCGCTTCGGACGTCGGGCGATGATTAACTGCCTTGAAAATGGCACGACCGTTGGTGCTCGGGAAAACACCGTCGGCATACAGGCGTGGGGTTCCGGCGCTGGCGCCTGCGCACATAGGCCATTGCTGCGGGCCCTTGCCGTCGAGCACGGCATAGGACAAACCGCCGATGTCGAGGTCGCGGCCGACGGTGCTGGCACGGTGCTCGTTGAAGACGCTCTCGGCGGTGGCATAGGGGAACAGCGTCGTAGCGTCGGGCCGTATCCGGCTTTCCAGCCGCTGCGCAAAATCCACGGCAATGCGCCAGTCGGCGCGCGCCTCGCCGGGCGGCGCGACGGCAGCGCGCACGCGCGAAATTCGGCGTTCGGAGTTGGTCACTGTTCCTTCTTTTTCGCCCCAGCCGGCGGCCGGCAGCAGCAGGTCGGCGAAGGCCGCCGTGTCGGTATGCGGGCTGACTTCCTGGAGCACGACGAAGGGGCAGCGGGCCAGCGCCTCATGCACGCGCGTCAGGTCGGGCAGCGACTGTGCCGGGTTGGTGCAGGCGATCCACAGCGCCTTGATTTCGCCGCGCTGTACGGCCTCGAATAACTCCACCGCCGTCAGGCCTGGCTTCGCCGGCACCTCGGGCACACCCCACAGGCGCGCCACTTCGGCACGATGTTCGGGGTTGGCCAGATCGCGGTGTGCCGAAAGCAGATTGGCCATCCCGCCGACCTCGCGGCCGCCCATCGCATTCGGCTGGCCGGTCAGCGAGAAGGGCCCGCAGCCGGGCTTGCCGATCTTTCCGGTGGCCAGATGCAGATGAATGATTGCGGCATTATTGTCGGTGCCGTGGCTGGACTGGTTGAGCCCCTGGCAATAGAGGGAAAGCGCTGTCGGCGCCTGCCCGAACCAGCGCGCGGCAGTGACGATGTCTTCCGCCTTGATGCCGCAGATGTCGGCGGCCATCGTCGGCGTGTAGTCGCGCACCAGCGCTTTCAGCGTAGCGAAGCCCTCGGTGTGGGCGCCGATGAAATCGAGATCGCACAGGTCTTCCCAGAGCAGCACATGCAGCATCGCGTTATAGAGCGCGATGTCGGTGCCGGGCAGAATGGCCAGATGCAGATCGGCCGCCTCGGCGGTGTCGGTACGGCGCGGATCGACGACGATCAGCTTCATCGCCGGACGCGCCTTCCTGGCATCCTCGATGCGCCGGAACAACACCGGATGCGCCCAGGCGGTATTGGACCCGGCAATCAGCAGACAGTCGGCGTGATCGATGTCCTCGTAGGCGCAGGGCGGGGCATCGGCACCGAGCGTTGCCTTGTAGCCGGCCACCGCCGAACTCATGCACAGGCGCGAATTGGTATCGACGTTATTGGTCCCGATCAGCCCTTTGGCCAGCTTGTTGAAGACGTAGTAATCCTCGGTCAGCAACTGGCCGCTGATGTAAAAAGCAACGCTGTCCGCACCATGCTCGGCGATCACCTGCGCGAAACGGTCTGCGGCGTGATCGAGGGCCGTATCCCAACCGACCTGCTCACGCAGCGCAGCCTTGTCGCGCCGCAATTGCGGATGCGTCAGCCGCTGCGCCAGCGCCTGCGGAGTGACGGTCAGATGCAGCGTATTGCCCTTGGTGCACAGCCGACCGAAGTTGGCCGGATGCTCGGGATCGCCGCGCACACCGGTGATGCGCGTTGCATCGTGCTCGATGATAACGCCGCAACCGACGCCACAGTAGGAGCAAGTGGATTTGGTTTCCATGGTCAGGAAGTCGGCGCCGGGGCGGACACTTCGACACTCATTTGCCGCCCGTCATTCCGGGCTTGAGCCGGAATCCTGAGCAGCACGTCTGGATTCCGGCTTTCGCCGGAATGACGGCTAAAAAGTATCGGTTCGAATTGCGTATTCATCTTCACGTGAGCTGCAGCCACACCGCCTCAGCCTCTATCTTGACGGCAAAGCGGCGCGCACAGCCTTTGTCCGGCGCCACCGCCTGCCCGTCCTTCAGGCCAAGCTTCCAGCCATGCAGCGGACAGGTGACGGTATCGCCATGGACGATACCCTGCGACAGCGGGCCGCCCCGGTGCGGGCACTTGTCGCGCAGGGCGAAGACCTGATCGTCTGCGCTGCGGAAGATGGCGATATCGCCTTGCGACGAGGCGGCGATACGGCTGCCCAGCGGCGCAATGTCGCTGAACAGACAGACTCTGATCCACTCGCTCATGCCGGCACCTCCTGGAGTTTGATGACTTCGTACTCGCGGCGCAGCGCCGGCTGTTGCACCGCCTGCTGCCAAGGGTCTTCATAATCCTGCAGGGCAAACAGCAGGCGCTCGTGAAGCGACTTGCGCCGCGCCGCGTCATCGACGACCGCCGCCTTGACATGATCGAGCCCGACGCGAGCGATGTAATGGCAGGTTCGCTCCAGGTAGTACCCTTCTTCGCGGTAGATCTGCAGGAAGGCGGCCGAGTATTCCATCACCTCCTCGTCGCTCTTCACCTTGCACAGGAATTGCGCAACCTCGGTCTTGATGCCGCCGTTGCCGGCGACATACAGTTCGTAGCCGGAATCGACGCCGATTACGCCGATGTCCTTGATGCCGGCCTCGGCGCAATTGCGCGGACAACCGGAAACCGCCAGCTTGACCTTGTGCGGGCTCCACATGCCGAACAGCATTCTTTCGAGCTTGACGCCCATGGCCATCGAGCGCTGCGTGCCGAAACGGCAATGCTCGGCGCCGACGCAGGTCTTCACCGTGCGGATGCTCTTGCCGTAGGCGTGGCCGGAGACCATGCCAGCGGCACCAAGATCGGCCCACACCCTGGGCAGATCGTCTTTTTTGATGCCGAGCAGGTCGATGCGTGCGCCGCCGGTCATTTTCACCGTCGGCACCTGGAATTTGTCGGCCACGTCGGCGATGGCGCGCAACTCGGATGGCGTCGTCAGCCCGCCCCACATGCGCGGTATGACGCTGTAGGTGCCGTCCTTCTGGATATTGGCGTGAGCCCGCTCGTTGATGAAGCGCGACTGCGGATCGTCCCTGGCCTCGCCCGGCCAGCTCGAGATCAGGTAGTAATTGAGTGCCGGGCGACAGGAGGCGCAGCCGTTCGGCGTCTTCCAGTCCAGCGCCTTCATGACCGCAGGAATGGTGAGCAGATGCTGGGTGCGAATGGCCTCACGCACGCTGCCGTGGGAGTGCTCGGTGCATCCGCACACCGGCTTGTTATTGGATTGCGCGGGGGTGTAGGCACCACCGATGGTCGACGCCAGAATCTGCTCGACCAGCCCGGTGCATGAGCCGCATGAACTGGAGGCCTTGGTCGTCTTGCGCACATCCTCGACGGTGAACAAGCCGTGGGTCTTGATCGCCTTGACGATGTCGCCCTTGCACACGCCGTTGCAGCCGCATACTTCCGCATCGTCGGCCATCGTGGCGGCGTGCGCATTTCCGGCATGGCCAAGGTCGCCAACCGAGGAGTTCTGGCCGAACATCAGATGGTCGCGAATCTCGCGGATGTTCTGCTCGTCCTTGACCATTTTGAAATACCAGGCGCCATCGGCCGTATCGCCATAAAGCACCGCACCGATCAGGGTGTCGTTCCTGACCACCAGTTTTTTATACACGCCGCCGGACGGATCGTGCAACACGATCTCGTCGGTTCCTTCGCCGCCGATGAAATTTCCGGCCGAGAACAGGTCGATGCCGGTTACCTTGAGCTTGGTCGAGGTGACCGTTCCCGTATAGCGCGAGATGCCGAAGTTGGCCAGGTGGTTGGCGCACACCTTGGCCTGCTCGAACAAGGGTGCGACCAGGCCGTAGTTGATGCCACGGTGGGCGACACATTCGCCAACCGCATAGATTCGCGGATCGTAGGTCTGCATCGTGTCGTTCACCACAATGCCGCGATTGCAGTGCAGGCGTGAGGATTCGGCCAGCGCCGTATTGGGGCGGATGCCGGCGGCGACCACCACCAGGTCGGCGGGAATTTCCAGGCCATCCTTGAAGCGCAACGCGGCAACGCGCCCCGACTCGCCGCGGATCATCGCCTCGGTCTGCTTCTCAAGCAGAAACTTGAGCCCGCGCGCCTCCAGCGAAACCTTCAGCATATCGGCCGCCGCCTTGTCGAGTTGCCGCTCCATCAACCACGGCATCAGATGCACCACGGTCACCTCCATGCCGCGCTGGCGCAGACCATTGGCCGCCTCCAGCCCGAGCAGGCCGCCACCGATCACCACCGCGTTACGATAGCGGCGCGCGGTTGCTATCATTTCGTCGGTATCGCGAATGTCGCGGTAGCTGATCACACCGGGCAGATCGGTACCCGGAATCGGCGGCATGAAGGGCGTCGAGCCGGTGGCCAGCAACAGGCGATCGTACTCGATCTCAAGGCCTTCACCGGCGATCACCTTGCGCCGCGTACGGTCGATGCGTTCAATGGTCTTGCCCAGGTGCAAGCTGATGCCGTTGTCGTTGTACCAGTCGAGCGGATTTAGAATGATGTCATTGATCGTCATCTCGCCCGCCAGCACCGGGGAAAGCAGGATGCGGTTGTAATTCGGGTGCGGCTCGGCGCCGAATACGGTAATGTCGTACAGCTCGGGAGCAAGCTTCAGCAGCTCCTCCACAGCCCGCATGCCGGCCATGCCGTTGCCAACGACGACGAGTTTCTGCTTGTTCATGATGCGCTCTCCACTGGGGAAGGTAGTGATGCCGGGTAAGTCAACGAAAAAGTGCGAACCACCAAGTCACCAAGGGCTCAAAGTTTCACCAAGAAAACCAAAATATGATCTGGTTTTCCTTGGTGCATCCCTGGTGTCCTCCAAGGGGATTTCCTGCGGGAAGCCTGGTGACTTGGCGGAGAAGTTTTTCCATGGTTCTTACCGCCCTACGCCGCCTTTTTCATTTGCTTGCGATACAGAAACTCGAACACGGCGGCACGGTATTCGGCGAATTTCGGATCGTGTGCAAGGACGAGACGATCGCGCGGACGTTCCAGCTCCACGCTGAGAATCTCGCCGATGGTTGCCGCCGGGCCGTTGGTCATCATTACGATGCGATCCGACAGCAGCACGGCTTCGTCGACATCATGGGTGACCATCACCACCGTGGCGCCGGTCTTGGTCATCACGCCGTTCATCTCATCCTGCAAGGACGCGCGGGTCAGGGCATCGAGCGCACCGAAGGGTTCGTCCATCAACAGGATCTTCGGTTCCATGGCAAAGGCGCGTGCGATGCCGATTCGCTGTTTCATGCCGCCCGAGATCTCGTGCGGGTACTTGTGCGTGGCATGGGCCATGTGCACCATCTCCAGTGCCGCTTCGACCCGGGCGCGCAGTTTGACTTTGCCTTCCTTGCGGCCAAAAACCTGCTCGACGCCGAGCATCACATTACCGAAGCAGGTCATCCATGGCAGTAGCGAGTGGTTCTGGAAGACGACCGCACGTTCGGGCCCAGGTCCCGGTATTTCCCGGTCGGCGCACAGCAGCACACCGCTGCTCGGCAGCGTGAGGCCGGCAATCAGGTTGAGCAATGTCGACTTGCCGCAACCGGAGTGGCCGATCAGCGAAACCACCTCGCCTTGACTGATATCCAGATTGATATCGCGCAGGGCGGTGAATTTTCCGCTCTTGGTATCGAAGGTCTGACCGATGTTTTCAATTTTGACTAGAGGCTTCATTTTTAACGGTTCTCGTAAGTAAAGCGTCTGGCGAGCAGGAGCAGCATCTGCTCCAGTGCGAAGCCGACGATGCCGATGACGAAGATGGCAATGACGATATGCTCGACCTTGAGATTGTTCCACTCGTCCCATACCCAGAAGCCGATACCGACGCCGCCGGTGAGCATTTCCGCCGCAACGATGACCAGCCAGGCGGTGCCGATGGAAAGGCGGATGCCGGTCAACATGTAGGGCAGCACGGCGGGGAAGAGGATCTTGGTGATCACCTTGGCCTCCGGCAAGCCGAGGACGCGGGCTACATTGAGGTAGTCCTGCGGTACGCGCTGCACGCCTTGTGCGGTATTCAGGATCATCGGCCAGATCGAGCAGATGAAGATGGTCCAGGTCGCTGCCGGGTCGGCCCGTTTGAACACCAGCAGGCCGATCGGCAACCAGGCCAGCGGCGAAACCGGCCGCAGCAGGCTGATGATCGGATCGAACATGCGGCTCATGAAGGAGAAGCGACCGAGCATAAAACCCATTGGAATGCCGATCGCCGCCGCGAAGCCGAAGCCGATACCGACGCGCTGCAAGGAGGCCAGTACATTCCAGCCGACGCCCTGATCATTCGGCCCGTTACGATAGAACGGGTCGGCAAACAGTTTGAGCGCCGCATCCCAGGTCTTGCCCGGCCCCGGAATATTGCCGGTCATGGTGGCCACCATGGACCACAGGCCGGTCATCAGGGCGAGGCCGAGCAGCGGCGGGATCACCGCCATTAAAAAATCACGCAGCCGTTCACTGCCCCTGCCCGATCTGGCCTCAAGCGCCACTACGGCAGGCGTTGTTTCTGCGGGATCGGCCAGCGCTACGGCGACCTGTGCCGACGCAGCATGATCACTGACCGCCACATCAGCGACTGCAGGATTAATCAATGCCGCCACCGGTTTCAATGCCAAAACTGTACTCATGTCGGGTCTCCATTTCCAGGTCAAACAAATTCAGGCCATGATCTTGAACGAGGCCGCATACTTTTTTGGATCCTTGCCGTCCCACACCACACCGTCGATCAGCTTGTTGCTGCGCATGTCGCTTTTCGGCAGCGCTACGCCGGCCGCAGTTGCTGCCTGTTTGTAGATGTCGATACGATTCACCGCTTTGGCAACGGCCAGGTAATCGGGGTCGGACTTCAGTAATCCCCAGCGTTTATGCTGCGTCATGAACCACATGCCGTCCGACAGGTAGGGGAAGTTCACCGCGCCTTCGTTGAAGAACTTCATGTGATTCTTGTCGTCCCAGGTCTTTCCCAGACCGTTCTCGTAGCGACCGAGCATGCGGCCGACAATGACCTCGGTGTCGGTGTTCACATACGACTTCTGGGCCACCGTTTCAGCCGTCTTCTGCTTGTTGGCCAGCGAGGCATCGATCCAGCGCGAAGCATCGAGAATCGCTGCCGTCATGGCACGGGCCGTGTTCGGATTTTTGGCGGTCCATTCGGCGGTGGTACCGAGCACCTTCTCGGGATGGTCGGTCCATATATCCTGGGTAGTGGCGACGGTGAAACCGATCTTGTCGATAATGGCACGCTGATTCCACGGTTCGCCGACGCAATAGCCATCCATGTTGCCGACGCGCATGTTGGCCACCATTTGCGGGGGCGGTACGACAATGTTCTTGATGTCCTTGAACGGGTCGATGCCGTAGGTCGCCATCCAGTAGTAGAGCCACATCGCGTGCGTGCCGGTGGGAAAGGTCTGGGCGAAGGTGTATTCCCTTTCCTTTTTTGCGATCAGCCTGGCGAGCGAGGCGCCATCGATGGCCCCTTTGTCCTTCAGTTGATTAGCCAGCGTGATGCCCTGACCGTTGTTGTTCAGCGTCATCAGCACGTTCATGTCCTTCTTCGGTCCGCCCAGGCCCAGATGCACGCCATACACCAGGCCGTAGAGCACATGCGCCGCATCGAGTTCGCCATTCACCAGCTTGTCGCGCACCGAGGCCCACGAGGCTTCCTTGGTCGGGATGATCTTGATACCGTACTTCTCGTCGAACTTCTGCACCGCAGCCATCACTACCGACGAGCAGTCGGTCAGCGGAATGAAACCGATGCGCACTTCCTTTTTCTCAGGCGCATCGGAACCCGCGGCCCAGGCCGCCGAACGAATCGCCGGTACGCTCATGAGCGCTGCCCCGGCGGCCAGGGTAACGCTGTGACGTAGAAAGTCACGCCTTTGGTTGGAATCCTTGTCATGGCTCATCTCGCAATCTCCGAAATTAGAAACAAAAAAAGGCGCCTGTTGCGAAAACCGGGGAAAGCATTCCAATGCTTTTACCCGTCACGCCACAGACACCCTTGTCTTTTGCCCGGAACCGCCGTTGATCCCGTGCCTGATCCGATTAAAGCAATTGTTGTGCCAGATAACCCGAACTAGGCTTGAACCAATGATTTACGGGCTTCTCGGCCGAAATCGGCGCTGGCCGGCGGGCGCCTCAGCCCGTCAATTGCTGCACCGCATCAGTGCAAGCTATCTCCGATTGCACCAACTCAGAGCAGGAGCTTGGCCATCGCCAGCAGATCGCCAGCAACTTTCGCCAGCGGTTGGGCACGTTCCATTGCCAGCTTGCGCAGCGCCGCGTAAGCCTCGTCTTCAGACAGATTACGTGTTTTCATCAGGATGCCCTTGGCCTTTTCCACCACCTTGCGCTCGGAAAGCTTCCTGGTTGTTGCGGCCAGCTCCTGCTTCACCGACTGATGCGATTCAAAACGCACGATGGCCACATCGATGATCGGTTTCAGCCGCGCCAGATCGAGGTTATCCACTATGTAGGCCGAGACACCGGCCTTGAAGGCAGCGCGTATCACATCGGTGTCGTCCTCCGGCGTCAGGATGATCACCGGTCGCGGCATGTCGCGGTCCATGACCGCCAGATTCTCCAGCGTATCGCGCGAGGGAGAGTCGGTCTCGATCAGGATAATGTCGGGTTTGATACGCTCGATTTGTGCAGTGAGATCCAGTGCCGAGGGCAACACCGCCGCGACTTGATGGCCAGCCATGGCCAGCCCGCCGCACAGTTCGGCGGCGCGGGCACGAGATTCATCGATCACAAGAATACGGAGCATTGCATTTATTTAGCAAACGGCGTGCCAGCAGAATCTTTCGCTGCGCGGTGCCAGTGAGTCGGTGGCAAGTCAAGACTTGTGTGCAAGGGATCGGAGAGGCCTATCTGTTGCCGTTGCAGTCATTGCCCAACGATCGCTACCGTTCGTCATCGTCGGCTTTCACTTCGACATGGGCTCCGAGGATTCAGCGTCATTCACGCTTCGATCCGGAATTTTTCAGCACGACCTTGTTGCGGCCGCCAGCTTTTGCCTCATAAAGCGCACTGTCGACACGTTCCAGCATCAGTATCTCGTTGTCACCCGAAATAAAACTCGTTACCCCGAAGCTGGCCGTCAGCCGTCCCGTTACGTGGTGTTCCATCGAAGCGATCGAATTGCGGATTTTATCGGCAACGTCAAAAGCCTTGTCGGGACCGGTCTGAGGCAGAACGATCATGAATTCTTCGCCCCCCCAGCGACCGACGGTATCGGTTTCACGTATGCTCTTCCGCAGAACCTCTGCCACTTTGACGAGCACCGTATCTCCGACCTGATGGCCATGGGCATCATTGATCAGCTTAAAGTGATCAATGTCGAGCATAATCAGTGAAAGATCCTGTGGATAGCGCTTTGCTTGGCTGATCCCATGCGTGATCACGTCATCGAGTTTGACCCGGTTATAGATCTGCGTCAGCCTGTCGGTAACCGACAGGACATTTAAATCCTGATTGGTCTTCTGAAGTTTTGCCGCATGATCTTCCAGTTCTGCCCGGGCCAACTCGTTCATTTTGTCGGAGCGTGTCAGTTGGTTGTAGTTACGGATTGCAATGGCCAGTGAGGCGTGTAGCCTGTCCTGGGTCAACTCGCTCTTTGTCCGGTAGTCATTGATGTCGTAGCGAATGATCGTTTCGACCTCCGGCACCTGGCCGGGCTGCCCTGTGCGCAGGATGATGCGTGTGTTGGTCATGCACAGATCGTTCCGGATGGTATCAACCAACTGCAATCCGGCATTCTGACTCTCCATCACCACGTCGAGCAGGATGACTGCGAACTCGCGGCATTCTGTCAGTATGGCCATCGCTTCCTTGCCGGAAGAGGCGTGCGTCAGTTGCAGGGAACGACCGAAAACGCGGAGGCTTCGTAGCACGAACCGGGTCGCTTCGTGAACGTCCAGATCGTCATCGACCACCAGGATCTGCCATGGCAACATCCTGGCGTCGTTTCCCACCACCGGAGTTTCAGCGACAAAGACTATTTTGTCTTCCTTGAGGCTCATACGAATCTTCCGTCTGTTCTTCTCGATATTTCTGGAGCCAGATTCTTCGATGCAAGGCACGTCGCTTGAACGCAAATAATACCAGTTTTAAAAAAAGGAGGGATAGGAAATCCAATTGCCATACCGTGCGCATTGCCTCTGTTGCTGCCCGTCGTCAAACGGGACTATCCGCCCACATTTCCCCTGCGCCCCGCCACACCCGCAGCTCTTTCATGCCGGAGCGCTCCCGTCGGGCGACTTCAGCACAGTAGCGCAGGAAACGCTCCAGCCCTTGCCGGTCGGTCGCTACGGTCAATCGATTGTTTTGAGCAGTTCTTCACCATCCTTGTAAAGCACGGCTAGCATTGCTTGATCAAGACTCAGCAAGCGCATACAGGAACTGCCAAGTTTGGGCCATTCCTGGGTCTGGCTCGCTCCGGTGAGTTGCTGCAGGATATGCTCGGCCGTCTGGCTGATGACAACGAGGTAGCGGCTGGTGAGCGGCAGACCGGATTCAAACAGGTCGATGGCCGACGGGTCGTGGTGATGGCGAATCGCCTGGCAGATTTCCTCGGGCAGCCACCAGTTCTGTGCCAGCAGGCAGCCGAGCATGGCGTGATCGCTCGGATAATCCTGCTGTTCGACGGCGGTAAAAAGGCGCTCGCTATCGTTGTTGGCGCGAGCCAGCGTCTGCGTGTAGGCGGGAAAACGGCGCAGCAGGATGACGATGCCACAGTCACGGAACAGTCCAAAAGTATAGGCATCTTCAGGACGAAATTTCGGATTTTGTACTCGCTTGGCAAGCCAGCCCGAGAGTGCGGCGATACGCGCCGAGGCATCCCAGAAACGTTCGTAATGCGCGCTGTTGGGGAAGGCTTTGCGCAGGCTGATGGCGGCGACGGCTCGGCTGGTGACATCAAGGCCAAGCATCATCAGCGCATCCTGAACTGAACGCGCCTGCTTGTGATAACCGAAATACGGCGAATTGGCGGTCTTGATCAGTCCGGCAGCGAGGCCGACATCGGACTTGATGAGTTGACCAACATAGTTGAAATTCGGGGAATCCTTGCGCATAGCCGCCCTGATCCGGTCAATGATGAGCGGTCGCGGCGGAATGTCGTTGGCCTTGATGGTCAGCTCCAGAACACCGTCGACAGATGGTAATAGGTTCATGGAATCGTTCGTCATTTCTGTTTTCCCGATTTCATCCACGGCAACAAGGTCTCCTCGGACATCGGGCAGGCATTGAAAAAACCCTGCGTGGCGTCCACACCCGCAGCCGCGCAGGCGTCCAACTGCTCTCTTGTTTCCACACCTTCGGCGACGACGATCATGCCCAGGTCACGCGCCAGTTGGGTCATCGCCCTGACGATGGCAAAAGCCCGCCGGTCCCTGGGCAGAACGCCGATGAACGCACGATCCAGTTTGAGCTTGGTTGCCGGAAGATCTTTCAGGCTGGACAGGCAGGAATAACCCGTGCCGAAGTCATCGATCGCCAGACCAACCCCGGCGGCACGAGCACCGCGTACATTGGCCTGGACGGTGGCTGAAAGGTCCATGAACAGCGACTCCGTCAGTTCAAGCTCGATCAATTCCGGTGCCACGTTGGCGCAGATCAGCGCACCGTGCAGAGCTTGTATGAAGGAAGTCGACGTCAATTGAACACGGGACACGTTGATGGCCACCTTGGCGGCGCTGCCCTGTTCGCGCAGCAGGGCAGCACAGCGTGCTCCCTGCAAAAGGCTCCATTCGCCGAGCCGGAAGATAAGCCCGGTCTTCTCGGCGACCGGAATGAACTTTCGAGGCGGAATCATCAAGCCATGGACGGAGCAGCGCATGAGCGCCTCGACCGCCTCGACGGAACCATCCTGGCGGATGATCGGCTGGTACTCCAGTTGCAGCCCACCGCTTTCAAGTGCCGCGTGCAGTGCGCTTTCAATCGCCAGTTCTTCACGTGCCAACTGAATGCCGAGCCGTCCGGCCACCGGCTCGTTCCCCGACATGACGATCCGGTTGCCGCCCTGACGCTTGGCTTCGATCATGGCCCGGTCGGCGCGTTCCAGCAGGCCAAGCGGATAGTCGTCCACCTGCCCCAGGGCGATACCGATACTGGCCGAAGGTCGAATCAGGATATCGTCGATCGGCATCGGCATTTCGATTTCTGCCAGCAACTTGCCGGCAAGCCGTTCGGCACCGATCCGGTCGAGGCCGGGAATCAGAACGACAAATTCGTCGCTTCCCATACGCACGAACTCGCCCGGCATTGAAACGCCAGAACGGATGCGCTCGGCAATCCGCACAATGACACTATCGCCACCGGCATGGCCGAATGAGTCGTTAACCTGCCGGAAACGATCCATGTCCACCCACAGGACGGCGAGCAAGGAGCGCTTTGAGTTAGCCTCGGTAACCGCCCGCGCAACCGCCTGCAACCCGGCATTCCGGTTCAGAAAACCGGTGATGGGGTCCACGGCCGAGTTTGCCGCCGACATCGATTCGTAGAATTCTCGATTGGGCGGTGCCGGCCTTTCGACCATTGTTAACCTTCCTTGGATAGGCCAATCCTGCTTGCCATTGATGGCGATACGGATTGGCGATAAGTAATGACTGTGACTCAAGCTTACGCAGCATCGCCAGGCAATACTTGACCCGGCGCGCCTTTCGCATGACCATTCACGCCATGATGAAATATCAATAATGGGGAGGTCACCTGCCATGTCGAAATCTGAAAGCTCACTGGCGACGATCTGGTTGATCCTGTTTCGCCTAGTCGAGATGAATGGCATCGACGCGCAGCGTTTCATGCGCGAACTGGGTGTGGCGCCTGAAACCTTCCGCGATGTCACGGCGCGCCTCCCGGCTCATCTGGGCGATGCTGCCTTCGAAAAAGCCTCGGCGCAGATTTCCGATCCGGCGTTCGCCTTGCGCGCCGCACAATGCTGGCACCCCTCCAACCTCGGCACCATGGGCTACGCCTGGCTGTCGAGCAGGACATTGCACACCGGCCTGAAACGCATGGAACGCTTCGCGCGCATTCTTGGTAGCCGGGTCACCTATCGCTGCATTGAAGAACCTGCCGGCTTGCGCTTCGTCCTTGACCACGGGCGCGGGGATACGCCTATCGGGTTTGTGATCGCCGATTTCTCCCTGTCAATCCTTGTTGACATGTGCCGGACCAATTTTGGCAGCAAGCTGAATGCCACAGCCGTCAGTCTGCGCCGGCCCTTACCCGCCAAACCACAGCCCTGGCGGGATTTCTTCGGCTGCACAATAAAATTCGGCGCCGCCGAGGATAGTTTCCTGCTCGACCGCGTGACCGTGGATACACCGCTGCCTTCAGCCAATATCCCGCTGGCCAACACTTTCGATGCCATCCTGACCGAACAACTGGCGAACTTCTTCAACGACGACATCCTCAGCCGCTGCAAGGCTTATCTGCTGCGCGAACTGACGTCGGGGCTACCGACAGCGCATGAAGTAGCCAGCGCGCTTGGGCTAAGCCAACGCAGCTTGCAACGCAAACTTCACGAACTCGGCCTGACCTACCAGAACGTGCTCGACGAAACGCGACACGAACTGGCCCGGCGCTATCTCGACGACCCGGGCAAATCGGTCACCGAGATAACCTTCCTGCTGGGTTTCTCCGAGCAAAGTGCCTTCACCCGCGCATTCAGGCGCTGGAGCGGAATGGCACCTACCAGTTATCGATACATGCCGGCGCATTAAGGCCGGTCTGGTCGGGTGCAGAGGCGTTCATCCGATCATCCGATGGCCTTGGCAGAACTTGCCCGCATGAACTACTATGAAACTCGCGTGGCTGCTGGAACAAAATACGTGGATTCGCGGGAAGAGTTGTGAGAGCACAGCGCCTATCTCCCTGAGTCGTGCTTGCCGTCCTCAGTCGTGTACATTTCCTGTTCAGTTGCACTTGACTAACCAGCAAGGAGATCCTTATGTCACAGTTCAATTCATCCGCGAAGCAGTTTCCGGGCGCCGACGAACTCATCGGCTTCGGCTCGATCAACGTCAATGTCACGACCACCGGCACCACGCTTGAGCAGACGGCACCCCCCTCGCTGCTTGGCCCGGACAACACACCGCTCGGCTTTCTGTTCTGGGACACCGGGCGGCGCATCACCAACAAGCGCAGGGTGCGCTGGACCTTCAATCATCCCGAAAACTGGACCGACTGGCGTGCCATCGCCTGGTACGGGCCCGGCGGCAATGGATTCTTGCCGCAGGTCGGTACCGGTGCCTACTGGGTCGGCGTGTCGGAAATGACGCCGACGCCGATCGACGGTGCGGCCAGCAGTTTCGTTAACGGCCCCGGCGGCTCGCCCGTGGCCTGGCCGTGGTCCGGCAACGATCACATCGTTCGCACTGAGTGGGGCCCGGCGACGATCCACGCCAAGTCGCATTTGAAGCGCAGTTCCGGCGATCCGCAGGTCGACTTCTCCTCGTGGATCCAGCTCGTGTTCGGTGGTGACGGCAGCGGATACTTTTCCGAGACCGACGATGACATCGGCTCGCTCGGCTCGGGCAGCGGCGTCACCGGCATCGCCGGTTCAGGTTCGGCAGAGTTCGCTGCGGCGATGGGTTCGGGCGCGAATATTCTTGCCGGATATGTCACGCCGCCGCCACCCGACTTCGGCGGTCTGCTCGGCAGACTGCGCGAGGTCATTGCCGGTGGCCTGCTCGGTAAATTTGTCGACAAGGGCGATCCCTCGCCGGAAGACATCATCCGTCTCAAGCTGATCAGCGAATCGATCGACATGGTTCGCGGTGAAAAGCCGACCTCGACCGATGCCTTCGAGGCGCTGACAGCGGCAGGGCGCAGCATGTCGGCGCAGGAGTTGAAACGCGCCATCGTCACTACCCAGACCACGCTACGGCGCGGCCAGGCCGCTGTGAAGTTCCTGGAGTCGCTGGCGGCCAAGCAACAGGCGATCGTCGCCAAGAAGACGGTCAAGCCCAGGAAGCCCGCCAAGTAGCCGGCGATGAGTCGGGAATGAGCAGGCCATGATTCGGCGGGTACTGCTTGTCGGGTACGAGGATCAGGACAACCTCGGCATCCGCTACCTGTCGGGTCGCTTGCTGCGTGATGGTCACCACGTCCGGATCGTTGCCGTCGGCACCGATCCGGACGTGCTGCTGGCAACAATCCAGGCCGAGCGACCCGACCTGGTCGGCTTCTCGCTCATCTTCCAGTACATGGTGCCTGAATTCGCGCGCACGATCCGCACCTTGCGCGCGGCCGGGGTGTGCGCCCATTTCACGATTGGCGGGCACTACGCCTCGTTCGAGCCCGAGGCACTGTTGCGCTTCATTCCGGAGCTCGACTCGGTGGTCCGCTTCGAGGGCGAAGAGACGCTCGCCGAACTGGTTGCCAGTCTCGACGACCCCGCCGCGTGGCAGCGCATCGGCGGCATCGCCTGGCTCGACCGGGGCCAGGCCGTGCTGAACCCGCCGCGCGACGTTTCGATCCCGATCGACGAGTACGCCGAACCCGATCGCCGCGACATCGACTATCGCCGACAGGCGCTGCCGACGGCCTCGGTACTGGCCTCGCGCGGCTGCCCGTGGCAATGCTCCTTCTGTTCGATCATCACTTTTTACGAGGCCAACGGCACCAAAGGCCGGCGCCGGCGCGACCCGCTGCGCGTGGTTGACGAAGTCGAAGGGCTGGTCCGCCAGCAGGGGGCGCGCCTGATCCTCTTCCAGGACGACGACTTCCTCGCCGGCGGCCTCAATGCCCGCGCCTGGGCACACCAGATCGCCGCGGAGATCCAGCGTCGCGGCCTGCAGCACGAGATGCGCTTCAAGATCGCCTGCCGCTCCGACGAGGTGCGCGAGGCGGTACTCAAGCCGCTGATTGCCGCCGGCTTGTGCCATGTCTATCTCGGCGTCGAATCCGGCGACGAAACCAACCTCGCGGCACTGAACAAACTGCTGAAACCCGAGGTGCACGTCCGGGCCGGCGAGATCCTGCGCCGGCTCGACCTGAGCTTCGACTTCGGCTTCATGCTGCTCGAACCCTGGTCGACGCTTGAGACCGCACGCAACAACCTCGACTTCGTTCGTCGCTTTACCGGCGACGGCTGGGCCGTAGCCGGCTTCTGCCGGACGCTGCCCTACGTCGGCACGCCGATCGAACGGCGCCTGCGTGCCGAAGGCCGGCTCTCTGGCACCGCCCTCGACGCCGAATACCGCTTTCTCGACCCGCGCGTCGATCTGTTGTGGGACTTCTGCCTGATGGCCTTCGAAGGACGCAACTTCGGCAAGAACGCGACCTGGAACATCCTGCGCGGCCTGCTCTTCGAAACCCACCTCGAAATGCCCTGCCGGTCGCGCGATGAAGAGCGCGACGCGGCAGCGCGCGCGCTGGTGCAGGCCTCCAACGGAGTCATGCTCGATGTTCTGGAGAATGCCCTTGACCTGATCGAAAGCGGACTCGTGACGACGCTCGAAGACCCCGATCTGCTCGACCTTGCGCGCCTCGCCCGTAGCGAGGACGCCAGCATCCGGCGGCAACTCGTGGCGATGGAGAGAAACGGTACAGACGAGTTTTACGAAGCGCTGTTCCGTTAGCCGTCTTACACCGCATCCGCTCTACCTGAGCCTTGGCGATTCACCGGATACCCGGTGAGCTGCATACGCGAATATTCCGCCCGCAACTGGATGATGCCGAAGCGGCGGTAACCAAACGTGACGCCTTGCGTCTGGGCATGCCCTTGGGCAGCGAGCGATTCACCGAGAGCGTATGTCGGCAACTGGGAATTCGGCAGAATACAGGGCAACGAGGTCGGCCTGTCAGCGAGTAAGCCGATGGGACAAGCCTGCTGCCAGGGCAAACGGATTTTGGATTTTGAGATGAGGTTGGAAATGGAAACATTGATTTTCAATTGGAAAATTGGAAATGTCTCTGACCCGAATGGCACGCGAGACGCCGAGCAACTTGGCTGGCCGGGTGACGGACAACTCACTTCCCGGTGCGATCATCGCGCGCCTTTCAGCAGGCGGGCAATGGCGGGCTGTCCGGCCAAGAAATCCCGTTCGACCTGCAACTGTCCGATCTTGCGGTGCAGGTTGTCGATCTCCTTCTGCGGGTCGGTGCCCTTCTTGTTGCCCCGCT
>NZ_JAEUOI010000076.1 GCF_016790145.1 Propionivibrio sp.
CTGGAGGCCATCGCCGCGCACGGCGGTCTGCACCGCTTCATGGGCTGGAACGGCCCGCTGCTTACCGACTCCGGCGGCTTCCAGGTTTTCTCGCTCGGTGCTCTGCGCAAAATATCGGAAGAAGGCGTCAAATTCTCATCGCCGATCAACGGCGACAAGCTCTTCCTGACACCCGAGGAATCGATGCGAATTCAGCACGTTCTGAATTCCGACATCGTGATGATCTTCGACGAATGCACGCCCTACCCTGCCAGCCTCGACGCCGCCGCCCAATCGATGCGCCTCTCGCTGCGCTGGGCGCAACGTTCGCGCGACGAGCACAACGCGTTGGGCAACAGCAACGCCCTGTTCGGCATCGTGCAGGGCGGCATGTACGAGGAACTGCGCGACGAATCGCTGGCCGGCCTCGCCGCCATCGGGTTCGACGGCTTTGCCATCGGCGGTCTTTCGGTCGGCGAGCCCAAGGAGGAAATGTCGCGTATTCTCTCCCATACCGCACCGCGCCTGCCGCAAGACAAGGCACGTTATCTGATGGGCGTCGGCACGCCGGAAGACCTGGTGAATGCGGTACAGGCCGGAATCGACATGTTCGATTGTGTGATGCCAACGCGCAACGCACGCAACGGCCATCTGTTTACCCGCTACGGCGATATCAAGATCAAGAACGCGCATCACAAGAACGATCCGCGCCCACTCGACGCAAGCTGCACGTGCTACACCTGCCGCAACTTCTCGCGCGCCTACCTGCACCACCTGCACCGCGTCGGCGAAATCCTCGGCGCTCAACTCAATACCCTGCACAACCTGCACTTCTACCAGACGCTGATGCATGAACTGCGCGAGGCCATTGCCACCGGCAAACTGGCCGAAACAGTGGCCCGCTTTCACTCCGGACGCGGCGAACAGGCCAGAGTGATACAATAGCCCGCTAAATTTCTGACACCTTCCCATATTTTTACCCAGGAGACATCTGTGCTGATCAGTAACGCTTTTGCTCAAACCGCTGCAACGACTGCCGCCGCCGGCCCGATGGATAGCGTCATGCAGTTTCTGCCGATCATCCTGATGTTCGCCGTACTCTATTTCCTGATGGTCCGGCCTCAGATGAAAAAGGCCAAGGAACACAAGGCACTGCTTGATGCGCTGGCCAAGGGCGACGAAGTCGTCACCCAGGGTGGTCTGGCTGGCCGCCTGACCAAGGTCGGCGATGACTTCGTAACGCTCGCCATAACCGATAACGTCGAGATCCAGATGCAGAAACCAGCCATTACGCTGGTCCTGCCCAAAGGCACGCTCAAAAGTCAGTGAGGCGGCTCGACCGAGGAGTCAGGAGTAAAACCCTGCGCTGGCTGCTCACTTTGATCTCTTCACTGCTCACTCTTTACTTCCCACTGTCCACATGAACCGCTATCCGCTCTGGAAATACATCCTCGTCGCCTTCGCGCTGGTGATTGGCTTCATCTACACCCTGCCGAACTTCTTTGGCGAGTCACCTGCCGTTCAGGTGTCGAGCACCAAGGCCACGCTCAAGGTCGATCTGAAGACGCTGGAACGTGTCGAAAGCACGCTTAACGCCGCCGGGGTCGAAAGCAAGGGAACCTTCCTCGACAGCAACGGCGTCAAGGTTCGCCTGCAAGACACCGACACCCAGCTCAAGGCCAAGGATCTGCTGGAAAAGCAGTTCAACCCCGACGTCAGCGACCCGCAGTATGTCATCGCCCTGAACCTGCTCTCGAGTTCGCCGCAATGGCTGACCCGACTCGGCGCACTGCCGATGTACCTCGGTCTCGACCTGCGTGGCGGCGTGCATTTCCTGCTGCAGGTTGACATGAAGGGGGCGCTGACCAAGCGACTCGACTCGATCAGTGCCGATCTGCGCAGCCTGATGCGCGACAAGACGATTCGCCACGGCGGCATCGGCCGGGAAGGTGAGCGCATCGTCATTCGCTTCCGCGATGAGGAAACGCGCAGCAAGGCGCGCCTCGCGCTGGACGATAATCAACCCGATCTGTTGCTTGCCGATCAGGGCGAAGGCACCGATCTCAAGCTGGTCGCCACGCTCAAACCGGCGGCAATGAAGCGTATCCAGGAATTTGCCCTCAAGCAGAACATGGGCACCCTGCATAACCGCATCAACGAACTCGGCGTTGCCGAGCCGGTCATCGCCCAGCAGGGCATCGACCGCATCGTTGTCCAGTTGCCGGGCGTGCAGGACACGGCCAAGGCCAAGGATATTCTTGGTCGCACGGCAACGCTGGAAATCCGCATGGTCGACGACAGCCCGGGCGCGCTGGAAGCCGCCATCGCCGGCCAGGTGCCGTTCGGCACCGAGCTTTACGTCGAGCGCGGCGGCAGGCCACTGCTGGTCAAGAAGCAGGTGGTTTTGACCGGCGACCGACTGACCGACGCCCAGCCCGGTTTCGACAATCAAACCCATGAACCGGCGGTACACCTCAGCCTCGACTCGGCCGGATCGCGAATTTTCAAGGAAATCACGCGTGAGAACGTCGGCAAGCGCATGGCGATCCTGCTCATCGAAAAGGGTAAGGGCGAGGTCGTGACAGCACCGGTGATCCGCACTGAAATCGGTGGCGGACGCGTCCAGATTTCCGGCAGCATGAGCACCATGGAAGCCAACGACACGGCGCTGCTGCTGCGTTCCGGCTCGCTCGCCGCACCGATGGAGATCATCGAAGAACGCACCATCGGTCCGAGCCTCGGTGCCGACAACATTCAGAAGGGTTTCCAGTCGACGATGTGGGGCTTCGCCGCCATTGCCGTCTTCATGATCGCCTACTACATGCTGTTCGGCCTGGTCTCGGTCATTTGCCTGGCCGCCAACCTGCTTTTTCTGGTCGCCCTGCTTTCGCTGCTGCAGGCCACGCTGACGCTGCCGGGGATCGCCGCCATCGCGCTGGCACTGGGTATGGCGATCGACGCCAACGTGCTGATCAACGAGCGCATCCGCGAAGAACTGCGTAACGGGTCGACGCCGCAGGCCGCCATCCACACCGGTTATGAACGCGCCTTCGGCACCATTCTCGACTCGAACATCACCACGCTGATCGCCGGTATCGCGCTGCTGGTCTTTGGTTCCGGCCCGATACGCGGCTTCGCCGTGGTGCACTGTCTGGGCATCCTGACTTCGTTGTTCTCCGCCGTGGTCGTCTCGCGGGCACTGATCAACCTGATCTACGGCCGTCGCCGCAAGCTTGAATCGCTTTCGATCGGCCAGATCTGGAAACCGGGCAACAGCGCCAAAGCGGCACCCGCCAAATAAGGACGTACTCAGATGGAATTTTTCCGCATCAAGAAGGACATCCCCTTCATGCGCCATGCGCTGGTGTTCAACGTCATTTCCTTGCTCACCTTCCTGCTCGCCGTTTTCTTTCTGTTCAGTCGCGGACTGCACCTGTCAGTCGAATTCACCGGCGGCACGCTGATTGAGGTCAACTACACACAGGCGGCCAATCTGGAACAGATTCGCGAAGGGCTCGGCCGCGCCGGCTATACCGATATCGCCGTGCAGAACTTCGGCTCCAGCCAGGATGTGATGATTCGCCTGCCGCTCAGGAGCGAGCAGAACACCGCCAGGATCGGCGAATCGGTGATGACGGCGCTTAACGCCGAAGCGCCTGGCGCCACGTTGCGCCGCGTCGAATTCGTCGGCCCGCAGGTCGGCAAGGAACTCGCCGAGAACGGCGCCATGGCCTTGCTTCTGGTTGTCGTCGGCATCGTGCTTTACCTGGCCATGCGTTTCGAGTGGCGATTCTCGGTGTCGGCCATCATCGCCAACCTGCACGACGTTATCATCATTCTTGGTTTCTTTGCCTTCTTCCAGTGGGAGTTCTCACTTTCGGTTCTGGCGGCGGTGCTGGCCGTGCTCGGTTACTCGGTCAACGAATCGGTCGTCGTCTTCGACCGTGTGCGCGAAACGTTCAAGAAGGTGCGCGGCCTGACGACACCGCAAGTGCTTGACCACGCCATCACCAGCACCATCTCGCGCACCATCATCACGCACGGCTCGACGCAGCTCATGGTGCTGTCCATGCTGCTTTTCGGTGGAGCAACGCTGCACTACTTCGCGCTGGCACTGACCATCGGCATCTGCTTCGGAATTTACTCCTCGGTCCTCGTCGCCAGCCCGCTGGTCATGTGGCTGGGCGTCTCGCGCGAGCACTTCATCAAACCCAAGAAGCAGATCGAGGGTGCCAACGAGGACGGCGCAGTCGTCTGAACATGGGTTCGGATAATTGTTAAGCCCCGCTGAACTGCTGGAAGCTGCAAGTTGACACTACCTGTCAGTCTAGAAGACACTTGAGGCAAATCAAGAGGGGGCTGCAAAATGGATATCAGCATCGTTCTCGAGTTTCTCGTCATCCTGTTCTGTCTGCTGGTCGGCGCGCACTATGGCGGCTTCGCGCTGGGTCTGATCGGCGGTGTTGGCGTGCTGATTTTCACCTTTGTCTTCCACCTGCAACCCGGCAAGCCGCCAATTGACGTTTTGCTCACCATCATGGCGGTACTCGGCTGTGCCTCGGTGCTGCAGACTGCCGGCGGGCTCAACGTGATGATGCGCTTTGCCGAGAAAATCCTTCGTCGTCATCCGAAGCAGATTACCCTGCTGGCACCCCTGACGACCTGGTCGCTGACCGTGATGTGCGGCACCGGCCACGTGGTCTACACCATGTTCCCGATCATCTACGACATCGCCATCAAGAAGGGAATCCGCCCCGAGCGACCGATGGCGGTGGCGTCGATCGCCTCGCAGATCGGCATCTGCGCCTCACCGGTATCGGTAGCCGTGGTGTCGATGGTGGCCATTCTCGGCAGATCCCAAGGCATCGACGGACACCCGGTCAGCCTCATCGAAGTACTCTCCGTCGGCATGCCGGCGACGCTGTGCGGTGTCATTGTTGCCGCGCTGTGGAGCATGCGTCGCGGCAAGGATCTGGACAAAGATCCCGTATTTCAGGCCAAGCTGCAGGACCCCGAGCAAAAGGCCTACATCTACGGCGAATCATCCA
This sequence comes from Propionivibrio sp., assembly GCF_016790145.1. Lineage (GTDB taxonomy): Bacteria > Pseudomonadota > Gammaproteobacteria > Burkholderiales > Rhodocyclaceae > Propionivibrio. Next base: position 5,028 of record NZ_JAEUOI010000076.1, read on the forward strand.
CCCTGCTCGACAAGGTCTTCCCGAAGGAAGCCTACTGGGCCACCTGGATATTCTTTGCAGCCATCGGCGCCGTTGTCCTGCTCGGCGCTTTTCCCGGGCTGCGTCCTGTGCTCGGTGAAGTCGGCAAGGCCAAACCGCTGTCGATGAATCTGGCCATCCAGATGATGATGCTCAGTGCCGGCGCGGTCATCCTCATGTTCTGCAAGGTACGCCCGCAGGAAATCCCCAACGGGACGGTATTCAAGGCCGGCATGGTCGCCGTGATTTCCATCTTCGGCGTCGCCTGGATGGCCGATACCGTTTTCGAGGCGCATTTCGAGCTGCTCAAGAACTCGCTGGCCGGAGTCGTCGCCACGCAGCCCTGGACCTACGCCATTGTCCTGTTCATTGTTTCAAAGCTGGTCAACAGCCAGGCGGCGGCCATCGCGGCCATTGCGCCGATTGGCGTCAGTCTTGGGGTCGACCCGAAGATCATGGTCGCCTTCCTGCCGGCGGCTTACGGCTACTTCATCCTGCCGACCTATGCCAGCGATCTGGCCTGCATCGGTTTTGACCGCTCCGGCACAACACGCATCGGCAAGTTCGTCATCAACCACAGCTTCATCATTCCTGGCCTGATCGGCGTCGGAACGGGTTGCCTGGTGGGCTGGCTGATTGTCAAAGCGCTGTTCTGACTGCCGCTGCCCAGGATAAAAAGGTGCTTCTGCCTGTCGGTGCCAGTACCTGGTTTTTTTGCAGCATGGCTCAAGAAGATTGAATACTCAAAACGCAAACACGTGTTTGATGCGCAGCGTTTTCTTCTCCTCGAGCAAGGCCAACAGCCGGTCAATATTGGGATGCTTTCCCGGATGCGCCCGCGCATCGTCCGTGTGCTCGGCAAAGAGTTCGAGCCCCTTTCTCGCCGCATCCGGAGTAATGGCGCCGAAAGTCTGCGCCAGATGGTTATAGACGGCCAGCGAGCCCTGGCTTCCCGTCTTGTTCTCGATGGCAACGAGCACATTCCCTTCGGCATCAAGCAGATTGATCGCTGCCAGATGAGAAATACCCGGTAACTTCTTCAGATTCAAAGCAAATTGCGACACGAATTGCGCTCCTGTTTATGCTGTTGGCTGATCATGACTTGCCGCGTTGATGAAGCACTCCCCAGATCACCCCCGTCGTCACACAGGCCACCACCACGCCCAGGGTCAACTCCCAGGTAGCATTGTCCGGACCGACCAGTGAAGAATACACGGCGGCGACAATGCCGCCGACCATGAGACCAACAATCGCGCCGATGTATGCGCCGCGCATGAGCGCGCCCTGATGACCGTCGTCACCGCAACAATACGGGCAATGCAGCGAGCCCTTCGGCAATTCTCGCTCGCAAGAAGGACAGACCACGTGCTGCGCAGCGGGCTCGTCGATCATATCCGCCTCGCCAGTTCAGCGGCTTTGCCGGTGTAAGTCCACGGTGTCAGTTCGAGCAGTTCGGCCTTGGCCGGGGCCGGGATTTCCAGCCCCTGCACGAAGGCCTGAATACCTTCGCGGGAAATGTGCTTACCGCGGGTCAGCTCCTTGAGTTTTTCATAGGGGTTGGCGATGCCGTAACGGCGCATCACCGTCTGGATCGGCTCGGCGAGAAGTTCCCAGTTGGCATCAAGATCGTCATGCAGGCACTCGGGGTTGGCTTCGAGCTTGTTCAGACCGCGCAGCAACGAGTCATAAGCAAGCAGGGTATAACCCAGAGCGACGCCCATATTGCGTAGCACGGTGGAATCGGTCAGGTCACGCTGCCAGCGCGAGACCGGCAGCTTTTCGGAGAGATGCCTGAGCAAGGCGTTGGCCAGTCCGAGATTGCCTTCGGAATTCTCGAAGTCGATCGGATTGACCTTGTGCGGCATGGTCGATGAACCGATCTCGCCGGCCTTGAGCTTCTGCTTGAAGAAACCAAGCGAGATATAGCCCCAGACGTCGCGATCAAGATCGAGCAGGATGGTGTTAACCCGGGCAAAGGCGTCGAACAGCTCGGCCATGGCGTCATGCGGTTCGATCTGGATGGTATAAGGGTTGAATTCGAGACCGAGGCTTTCGACAAAACGCCGGGCAAAACCCTCCCAATCGTAACCCGGATAGGCAGCGAGGTGCGCGTTGTAGTTGCCGACGGCACCATTGATCTTGCCGAGCAGGCTGACCGCGGCGATGCGCGACCGAGCACGCTCAAGGCGATAGACGACGTTGGCCATTTCCTTGCCGAGGGTAGTCGGTGTGGCGGGCTGGCCGTGGGTGCGCGACATCATGGGCTGAGCGGCATGCTCATGCGCGAGATCGCGCAGGCGCGCCACCAGACTGTCGAGCATCGGAAGCAACGTCTCGTCGCGTGCCGCCTTCAGCATCAGGGCATGCGCGAGATTGTTGATATCCTCTGACGTGCATGCAAAGTGGATGAACTCCGCAACCCGCATCACCTCGGCATTGTTTGCCAACTGCTGCCTGATCCAGTATTCCAGCGCCTTGACGTCGTGGTTGGTGACCGCCTCGATGGCCTTGACCCCGGCCGCCTGTTGCGGATCAAATCCGGCGAGCAATTGATCCAGGGCCGCCACGGTCATCGGCGAAAATGCCGGAATCTCGGTGAAAAGAGGCTCGGCAGCCAGCGCCTTGAGCCATTCGATCTCGACGTGCAAACGACGGCGGATCAGGCCGAATTCAGAAAACTGCGCGCGCAGCGCATCGACCTTGGCGGCATAACGGCCGTCAAGTGGCGACAGTGATGTCAGGGCACTCAAAGTCATTGAACTCATCCTTTTCGGTTAGCTTTCTATTTTACCCGTCCGGCAAAATCTCCAGCGAACTGATCGCGTTTGGAATGCTATAATTTGGCCAAATATTTCTTCAACAGGTAGCCAATGAAGCTTATCGGATCACTCACCAGCCCCTACGTCCGCAAGGTGCGCATCGTTCTGGCCGAAAAGAAAATCGATTACGATTTCGTGCTTGACTCCCCCTGGACTGCTGAATCGAATATTCCGGATATCAATCCGCTCGGCAAGATCCCGGTTCTGGTGCTTGACGACGAGACGGTACTGTTTGATTCGCGGGTCATCAGCGAATACCTCGACAATGTTGCTCCGAACAACAAGCTGATGCCCGCGCCAAACCGCGAGCGGACCGAAGTCAAGCGCTGGGAAGCTCTCGCTGACGGCATTTGCGATGCCGCCGCACTGGCATTTCTGGAGAAAAAACGTCCTGCCAAACAGCAAAGCGCCGACTGGATCGAGCGTCAGGAAAACAAGATTCTGCGCAGCCTCGACTACATGGCCGACCAGCTTGGCGAAAACAACTGGTGCATGGGTTCGCACTTCACAATGGCTGAAATCGCATCAGGTTGCGCACTTGGCTACCTTGCCTTCCGCTTCCCCGAGATCGACTGGAGTGTTAAGCACCCCAACCTCGCCCGCCTTTATGCCAAATTGATGCAGCGAGCGGCATTTGCCGACACCGTTCCGCAGGGCTGATTGGTTTATCAAGTGCGGCCCGCAGGGATCACCGTCCGGCCTGCAGAAATGCCAATACCGTTGGCAACAAGCCGAAAGCAGGTCGTCCGCTCACAGCGCTTTGTCTTCCCTAACGGCCTGTTCGAAAAGATCGCAACTCAGGCTGCAAGCTTTCCAGTGAGCATTTTGCCAACAACGACTAGTTCGATAGCGAGGCATGCTCCCAACGGAAAGCAATCTGCCTGTTGTTTTTAAGATACTCGAGCAGCCTGGCCGGCGTCAACAGGGCGGAGTTGCCGAGCAACTCCGGATTGGGGATGTTGAATATGGCTAGGTCGCGGTCGACGATATCCAGGCCATTGTCCGATGCCAGTTCGACAAGCTGTGTCACTCTTTCAGTCAGAGATTGCGGAGAGGTATAGGGCACCAGAATCCAGAAGTCATTGCCGTCGCGGGCGACCAGATCGGTTTTGCGGAAAGCTTGCCTCAATTGTTTCGCGAGATGGCATAGCATATCCAGAGCCTGTTTTGCCCCGTAAGTGTTACCCAGTGATTCCCTGTTGTGAAAACAGACGTTGATCAACCCGAAGTTCAAGGCCTCTGGGTTGCGCTCGTGAAGAGCCATCAGCCACTCCAGCGTGATCATGAAACGATCATGGGCATCGATTTCTTCTTGCATAAAAAGACCTTATGGTTATTGCCTCAATGGCTGCAATCTAGCACCTAAGCCGTCAAGGGGGCAAGCTGAGAGATTGTCGTCATGGTGCGCATCCGCCGTCGGGCCGGCTGAGTACCTGTCGACCTGTTCTTTGGCGATCAACTAAATGACATCAGGGCAATCCTGGCATTCACTCTTTCATGTATGCCGGTCGCTCTGGTGCCAACCGGCTCGCATTTCAACTGCAACGAGACTCGCTTACAAGGAAAGGCGCTTGAACACCCGCTCCGGGATGTGCCGGATGAGGGCCATGATCAGGTACCAGAATCCGGGCAGATAGACTTCATCGCTTTTCCTGTCGATTGCGCGCACGATGCCGCGCGCGATGCTTGCCGGTTTTGCCCACAGCGCACTCTTGCTGAACGCCTTCGTCATCGGCGTATCGACGAAGCCCGGCTTGATCGTCAGCACGTGCACGCCCTTCCTGACCAGACGATTGCGCAGGCCCTGCAGGAAGAGACTGACCATACCTTTTGCCGCACCATAAACGTAATTGCTCTGCCGGCCACGATCACCGGCAACCGAACTGATGACGGCCAGGCTTCCCCGGCCCTGCGCCTCGAACTTTTCACCCAGCCGTGTAGCCAGCGCAATGACCGACAGTCCGTTGTTTTCGATTTCCCTGAGCGTCAGATCGACCGATGCTTCGCACGCCTTCTGGTCTGGCAACGAACCATGGGCGATGAGCGCGACGTCCAACCCGCCGATGGCCAGTTCGGCCGCGTCGAGCATGGCCCTATGCGCCGGGATGTCGCAGGCATCCATCACGAAACTACCCACCGCAGCGGCTCCGCGCACGCGCAAATCGGCGGCAATGACTTCGAGCCGATCGGCCCGGCGCCCGACCAGAAACAGCGCATCCCCCCGCGCCGCCCACAGCCGCGCCGTTGCCTCGGCGATGGCCGAAGTCGCACCAACGATCAGGATTCTCTGCATGAAACCACTCCTAAAACTGCTGATCGGTAAAGTTCAAGTGCTCAACCACCAGGATGCCCAGCAGGAAATCCCCTTGTGGGATACCAAGTTCACCAAGGGGCACCAAGAAAAGCCAGGTTTTCTGTTTTTTTCTTGGTGAATCTTTGTGTTCTTGGTGTCTTGGTGGTGAAGCTTTTTCAATTCCTTTTAACTGCACTGACTAACAAGGCAGAACCCGCCGCGCGAAACCGGATGAAAACTTTGGATCAATATACGGCATGAATTCGCTCAGGCGCGGCGTGCTGCGCTGGAAAAACTCGCCGCTCATGCGTGCATCCTTGGCCGCGTAGAGACGGCCACGGGCGGCTCCGACCATGGCATCGAGACGTTCAAAGAGCGCCAGTGTCGGAGCGCCCCGATTCGGGAAATCAAGCGCCAGCGTGACGCCCGGCATCGGGAAAGACAGCAGGCCAGGACTGGGCAGATGGCCAAAGGTTTTCAGTACGGCGAGAAAGGACCCCTGCCCGCTCGTCGCAATACAGCGCAGGATGTCGCCCAGCAGCTCACGCGCAGCCATCGGCAAAACGAACTGGTACTGGTAAAAACCCTTCCGGCCGTACAGCCGGTTCCAGTGCGCGACGGCGTCGAGCGGGTAGAAGAACGGCTCGTAATGCACCACTGCTTTCGCCGGCAAGGGTCGATGATAATAGGCCTGATTGAAGGCGCGCAAGGACACCCCATTGACCAGCGAAAAGGGCCAGTCCGCTGGCAGCGTCAGCGGCAAGTTCCCAGGCTTCCTGGGCGGGAGCGCCAGGTCGCTGGCGGCCACGTGATCGCCGGCCACGAAGATACCGCGCGGCGTTGCGGCCAGGCAGTCGATCCACGCCACCGTGTAGTCGTGACTGGCCTCGGCCGTGGCGTTGAGCGAAAAAAATTCATCGAGCCCGTTAAAGCGGAAGTTCTCAACGGCGACGCCAACGCCGGCAATCCGCTTCAAATCCATTTCGACCCAGGTAATCAGGCCGGTCAGCCCCAGCCCGCCAATCGTCGCCGCGAACCAGTCTGCATTTTCGCCGGGCGAACAAAGGCAGCGGGAGCCGTCGGAACGCAACAGTTCGAAGCGCCGTACATGACATCCGAACGTCCCGGCGCCGTGGTGGTTCTTGCCGTGCACGTCATTGGCTATGGCACCGCCGACGGTGACAAACCGTGTTCCCGGCGTCACCGGCAGAAACCAGCCGCGCGGCACAAAAACATCGAGAATATCGGAGAGCAGGACGCCGGCTTCACAGCTCAGCACGCCGCTGGCCTCGTCAAAGGCGATGAAACGATCCATGCCGCGCGTGTGCAGCAGGGTGGCGCCGCCGTTCAGACAGACATCGCCATAACTGCGTCCATTGCCATAGGCCAGCAGGCTGCCGTCAAGCTGGGGCAGCGTCGCCGTCCGCTCAGCCCACCAGCGTTCGTCAACGGCCGGATCGCCAGGTAACTGCCCCCATGAACGCAGTGTCATATCAGCGTGTCCTGGTCACGAAAATCGCACCCAGCCCGACCGCAAACCACAGTGTCGCCAGTCGGCAGATCAGCGTCGCCGTGACCGCCGCCGGCTCGGGGAAACCATTCATTACCAGCAGGCCGATCATGACCGCCTCGCTGCTGCCGAGGCCACCGGGAAGAAAGGAAAGCCCGCCGACCAGCATGGCAAAAGCATAGATGAAGACCGCCGTCGTCAGCGGCAAGGGATGCCCGAGCGCAGCAAGCAGCCACCAGAAGCCGAAGCCTTCGGCGAACCAGGCAAGGACCCCGATCGCCAGCCCCATCGCCATCGCCGTCAATGAAAAACAGCGGCGAAAATGCAGGATGATCTCGCATAATTTAACGACCAGACTCGCCCATTTCTGCGCGAGTGTTGCGGCCCACTGGTCGATTGCCGTGATCAACGCCGTCCACTGCACCAGTACCAGGAAAACAAGGACAGCGGCCAGCGCCAGCCCGACCACCGGTCGCGCCGGGGAATATGCCCACAACCCGACGGCGGTGAGTACGAGTATGGCCAGCAGATCGCTGACCCGCTCGGCGAAGAAGGCAGCCAGACTGGCGGGCGCCGGCACGCCATGCGGCTTGAGTAACAGTGAACGCAGCGTCTCGCCGAGCTTGCCGGGGCTGGTGGTCAGAGCAAAGCCGGAGAAATAAACCGCAAGGTTGATGCGCCAGGGCACCGGTGCGTCAAGCAGTGCCAGGTAACGCGCCCAGCGCAGAAAACGCAGCAGGTAATTGCAGAGCGATAGCGCCAGCAGCCCGATCAGGACAAACGGGCCGACCTGAACGACAGCCGCCACCACCTCCCGCCAGCCTGCCCACAGCGAAAGCCCAAGATAGCCAAGCGCTGCCAGCGCAACGCTCCACAGCACGGCACGCAGGGGCAGCTTTTGGGCAATGAAGGAGTTCAAATGCAAGCGCTTTCAAAGCGGTTTCCAATTCTCAAACGATCACCCCCCCGCCCAGACACACCCGGCTCTCGTAGACCACCACCGATTGCCCCGGCGTTACCGCCCACTGAGGTTCGGCAAACTTGATATAGCAGGAATCGGCATCGATGCGCTCGATCTCGCACGCCGCATCGGCCTGCCGGTAGCGTGTCTTGGCGCCATAGACCCAGTGCGTATGCGGCCTTTCGCCCGAGATCCACGACAACTGTCCGGCGCTCAGATCATCGACCAGAAGTGCGGGGTGGGAATGACCCTGCACCACGTAGAGCACATTGTTGGCCATATCCTTCCCGGCCACGAACCAGGCATCATGATCGCCGGTGGCGCTGCCTTTGCCGCCTTTCACGCCGCCGATATGCAGGCCCTTGCGCTGACCGAGGGTGTGATAGCTCAGGCCATCGTGCTCGCCAAGTACCCGATTGTCGTCAAGGCAGCGGATCTCGCCCTGTTTCGGCGGCAGATAGCGCATCAGGAATTCCTTGAACGGTCGCTCGCCGATAAAACAGATACCGGTTGAATCCTTCTTCAGCGCGACATGCAGTCCGGCGGCTTCGGCCATCCTGCGCACATCACGCTTATATCGATCGGCCAGCGGAAACAGCGTCCTCGAGAGTTGCTGCTGGTTCAGTCGATAGAGGAAATAACTCTGATCCTTGCTGCCGTCCTCGGCCTTGAGCAACTGGAAAGCGCCATCCGACTCGCGCACGCCGGCGTAATGACCGGTGGCGATCTTTTCTGCCCCCATCTGCAGTGCATGATCGAGGAAGGCACGAAACTTGATTTCGGAGTTGCACAACACATCCGGATTCGGCGTTCGCCCGGCCTGGTATTCCTTGAGAAATTCGGCGAACACACGCTCCCGGTACTCGCTGGAGAAATTCACCACCTCGACATCGATGCCGATCTTGTCGGCGACGCTCATTACATCGAGCAGATCCTGGCGCGACGAACAGTACTCGTCGCTGTCGTCGTCCTCCCAGTTCTTCATGAACAGGCCGACCACGTTCCATCCCTGCTGCTTCAGGAGCAGTGCTGCTATCGAGGAATCGACACCGCCGGACAAGCCGACGACCACCGTCCTGCCATGATTCTCATTCGCTGCCATTCGGACTTTCTCCCGCCTGCCAGTTGGCCAGCGGCATCACCGCGGCCGGCTGGCCATTATCAAAAAACCAGCTATCCACCACATAACGCCCAGGCGGCGCGCCCTCTGCCGCCGGTGCCGCTTGTTCACTTTCCTCGATCAACGCCGCAAAGTGGTCAAAGATCAGTAAACGATGCCGCAGTACGGGCTCAAGCACCCGGTTATAGCGCAGCATTCCCTGGCTCTCCATCATTCGCAGCAGTCGCGTCGTCGTTGTCGAGTGGTCAATGCAATCCATCCTGCCGTACACCGCGTCGTCGGCGTAGTTGCCACCCCGATCCGCCGAAATCGGCGACTGTTCACCCGCCCAGCCAAGCAGCCGACCGACGGCGACGCTGATCGCCGCCCGCTCCTGCGCCGCGTCCTGCGCCTCGCCGAGAAGCAAACCCAGTTCACGCAACTGCTCGTCGCTGAAGACCACCTCCGTCTGTGTCAGGCAACCATAGTTGAAGCAGACGGAAATCCGTTCCGCCGCCCCGGCAGTCAATGCGCAGAGCAGCAGGAAGCCGCCGAGCCACCTCATGTGTAATGCGTGATCAAATCCAGCGGATAACGCTTGCCGGCCAGCCAGTCCTCGATGCAGCGCAGGATCAGCGGGCTGCGGTGGCGGTCTTCAAGCGCACGAATTTCGTCAAACGTCAGCCAGCGCGCGGCGATGATCCCCTCGTCAAGCGGGCGCTGCGCATCGTGGCCGGTGATCTCGCCGGCGAAAGCAAAACGCAGGTAGGTGACATCCCTCGCCTCGTTGCGCCAGTTATAGACGCCGACCAGATACTGCGGAACGAAACGGTAACCCGTTTCTTCCAGCGCCTCGCGGATCACCGCATCGGTCAGCGACTCCCGGCATTCAAGATGTCCCGCCGGCTGGTTGAAACGTATCCCCTCGTCGGTTTCTTCTTCAACGAGCAGAAATTTTCCCTCGCGTTCCAGAACGGCAGCGACGGTAACATTGGGTTTCCAGGTCATATTGAGCTTGCGGGCGATGCAAAGCGCCTATTTTACCGCCAACCGGGGGGCAAAATCGGCTAGAATTTCCCTTTTGAAATTTGCGGCAGACGGAGAGAAAACCATGTCCATGGCGGATCGCGACGGATTCATATGGCACGACGGCAAAATGGTGCCGTGGCGCGAGGCTACGACACACGTACTGACCCACACCCTGCACTATGGCATGGGCGTCTTCGAGGGAATTCGTGCTTACAAGGCCGAAAAAGGCACCGCCATTTTCCGCCTCGGGGATCACACCGATCGCCTGTTCAACTCGGCGCATATTTTCCAGATGAAGATGCCGTTCGATAAAGCCACGCTGATCGAAGCGCAAAAGGAAGTCGTGCGCGCCAACCAGCTCGAGTCCTGCTATATCCGCCCGATCGTCTTCTATGGTTCCGAAGCCATGGGCATCGCCGCCACCGCGATCAGCACGCACATCGCCGTTGCGGCCTGGCCGTGGGGTGCCTACCTGGGAGCCGAAGGCATGGAAAAGGGCATCCGCGTCAAGACCTCCTCGTTCACCCGCCATCACGTCAACATCAACATGTGCCGCTCCAAATCGGTCGGCACCTACACCAACTCGATCCTGGCGCACCAGGAAGTCGCGCACGACGGCTACGACGAGGCGCTGCTGCTCGACGTCGACGGCTACGTCGCCGAAGGGGCCGGCGAGAACGTCTTCATCGTCAAGAACGGCAAACTGTACACACCGGACCTGACGTCCTGCCTCGAAGGCATCACGCGGGCCTCGGTGTTGACGCTGGCCGACGAACTCGGCATCCAGGTCATCGAGAAGCGCATCACGCGCGACGAAGTCTATTGTGCCGACGAAGCCTTTTTTACCGGCACTGCCGCTGAAGTCACGCCGATCCGCGAACTCGACAACCGCCAGATCGGCGCCGGTCATCGCGGCCCGATCACCACCCGGATCCAGGGTCTGTTCTTCGACTGCGTCAATGGCAGGGTAGCGGCGCATGAAGACTGGCTCACTTATGTATAGCCAAACTCGCAGGTCGGATCAGGCCGCCAGGCAATGACCGGACCTGCCTGACATCGTTTAATTTAAGATCGCAAGGTTCCGCATCATGGTCGAAAATACAGTATCGAAGCCCATCGCAATCACCGCGCATGACCTGCCGCTGCACTGCCCGCTGCCCGACGCACCGCTCTGGGCACGCCATCCACGTGTTTTCCTGGACGTTACCCATACCGGCGAAGCGGTCTGCCCCTATTGCAGTGCACACTATGTCTTCAAGGGCGAAATGCCCAAGGGGCATTGAATCAGTGAGGAGTCAGGAGTAAGGAGTGAAGAGTAACCCGGCAGCCGGAGGGACGATTTGACTCCTCACTCCTCACTCCCCACCCCTCACACCTTGAAAGCACTGGTGGTCGCTCCCGCCTGGATCGGCGATACCGTCATGGCGCAAGCGCTGTTCGGGCGACTGCATCAGCACACGCCGGGGCTGCAGCTCGACGCGCTGGCGCCGCGCTGGGTGGCACCCGTACTGCAACGCATGCCGGAGATCGGTCAGATCATCGACAGCCCCTTCATCCATGGCGAGCTTTCACTCACGGCGCGTTACCGTCTGGCGCGCCAGGTGGCACTAGCCGGTTATCAGCGCGCCTACATCCTGCCCAATTCGCTCAAGTCGGCGTTCATTCCCTTCTTTGCCGGCATCCCGGAACGTATCGGCTTTACCGGTGAAGCCCGCTACGCACTGATCAACCGTCGCCACACTCTGGACCCAATCGCGCTGCCGCAAATGGCCGATCGCTTCGCACAACTCGCCGAACCCGTCGGTGCGCTGCTGCTACGACCTCTCGCGCTACCGCGCCTGGCCTCAAGCACCGATCAGCAAGCCGCGACGCTCGCTGTACTCGGCATCAAGCGACCGGAAAAAGTGGCTGTTTTCTGCCCCGGCGCCGAATACGGCCCGGCCAAGCGCTGGCCGGCACGTCATTTCGCCACGCTGGCCGATCAACTGGCCAGTCGCGGTTACGCCATCTGGTTACTCGGCTCGGCGAAAGACAAGGCAGTTGGCGACGACATCGTCGGCCTGGCCACCGCGGCCCCGGCGCCGGTGAACCTCTGCGGCCGCACCTCGCTGACGCAGGCCATCGACCTGATCGCCACATCGACGTTTGTCGTCTGCAACGATTCCGGTCTGATGCATGTCGCCGCCGCGCTCGATCGGCCACTGGTCGCCGTTTACGGATCCTCATCACCCGGTTTTACGCCGCCGCTCTCGCCACGCGCAACAATAATCAGCCTCAATCTCGATTGCAGCCCCTGTTTCAAGCGCGAGTGTCCGCTTGGGCACCTCGACTGCCTGAACAAAATTGAGCCACAACGTGTGCTTGATGCCTGCTTGGCGGGAACTGCCGCATGAGTGTCATTTTCACCAGCGCCGAAGACGCCGAGCAGGCCTTTTATGAGGCCATTGGCCGCGGCGATCTCGACGCCCTGATGAGTGTCTGGGCCGACGACGAGGAAATCGTCTGCATTCACCCGACCGGGCAATACCTGCGTGGCCCACTGGCCATCCGCGATAGCTGGCGCAGCATATTCGCCAGCAATTCCCGCCTCACCGTACACGTCAAGCGCAGCGTATGCTGGAAAGGCCTGCTGATCGCCGTCCATAGCGTTGTTGAAACGCTCTACCTCGGTGACGAGCCGACACCGCACGGACCGATGCTGTCGACCAACGTCTTTCAGCGGGGCGCCAACGGCTGGCGCCTGCTCTCGCACCACGCTTCGGCATCCGCCGATCCCGGCAGTGCAGAAACCGGCAGCGCGCCGCAAGCCGCACCGCTGCGCACCCTGCATTGATCGCCTACCAGGCCCCGAAGTGGCTCCCCGGCGGCCACCTGCAGACCATCTACCCGCTGCTCATCAAACCCGTCCCGCACCCCTACCGGCGACAGCGCTGGGAAACGCCGGACCAGGACTTCATCGACCTCGACTGGAACGAAGCCGCTGTTTGCGATGCGGACAGCCCGCACAGGCCAATCGTCGTGCTGTTTCATGGACTTGAAGGCAGTTCCAACAGCCATTATGCGCGAGCCCTGATGCAGCGGCTGACCGACATCGGCTGGGGTGGCGTGGTCATCCATTTCCGTGGCTGCTCCGGCGAACCCAACCGGCTGCCGCGCGCCTACCACTCGGGCGACAGCGAAGAGATCGAGTGGATACTGCAGCGCCTCAGGCAACAGTATCCGCAACGAACACTCTACGCCGTCGGCGTCTCGCTCGGTGGCAATGCCCTGCTCAAATGGCTGGGCGAGCGCGCGTCCGCCGCCACCCGCTATATCAGCGGCGCCGCCGCGATCAGCGCACCGCTCGACCTCGCCGCCTGCGGCCACCAACTGGCGCGCGGATTCAACCGCGTCTATACGCAGCATTTTCTACAAACGCTCAAACAAGGCGCTGCGGCCAAACTGCTGCGCTTTCCCGGCTTGTTTGACGAACGCCGCATGCGCGAAGCCGCCACCCTTTACCAGTTCGACGACGTGGTCACCGGCCCGCTGCACGGCTTTGCCGGCGCCGACGACTACTGGCGACGCGCGTCAAGCAAACCCTGGCTGAACAGAATCCGCCTGCCGACGCTGGTGCTCAACGCGCAGAACGACCCGTTCCTGCCATCGCATGCACTACCGAGCAGCGATCAGGTTGCCGCTGCAGTGAAACTCGACTACCCGCGCGAAGGTGGACACGTCGGCTTTGTTAGCGGCAGCCTTCCCGGAAGACTTGACTGGCTACCGGATCGTCTGCTGCATTTCTTTCAGCATGAGGTGGGATAGTGGATCACGTTTTGCAGGCAAGCGGTGAATGCGGATCGTCAACGAAAAAGCCCGCCGCAAAAGCGACAGTCTAATTAAGCTGTAATGACCTCCATAGCAGGTCTTCTTGACGTGGCTTCGCACGTTGCGTAAAACAATCAAAAACCGGTCTGTCGTCAGATTGCGACATGAAATAAGTACATTAAACTAACATTATGATTCGTTTATGTTTTATATGTCGCCAAAAACAGACATCAAAAGCTCATCTACGCTTCTTAACGCGCTTTGTTCACCCCTTCAAGCCAAACTGAGCCGCCGAGTTCACTGAGCAGATGAAAATGTTAGGTAAAAAAAAATTGCTGTAAGCAAGCTTTTTTACCGACGCGGATTTCAGAGAATCAGACGCCGTTGTCCTTGCTCCGGCGACGTGCTATGGCGCCCATGATGCCTAGCCCAGCCAGGAACAGCGCATAGCTTTCGGGCTCGGGAACAGCCGTAACCGAGATGGCGCCATTGAACAAACCGCCTGGTTTCCCAGTTGTTTGACGAACGTCTCATGCGCGAAGCCGCCACCCTTTACCAGTTCGACGACGTCGTCACCGGACCGCTGCACGGCTTTGCCGGCGCCGACGACTACGGCGACGCGCGTCAAGCAAACCCTGGCTGAACAGCATCCGCCTGCCGACGCTGGTGCTCAACGCGCTGAACGACCCGTTCCTGCCGTCCCGTGCGCTACCGAGCAGCGACCAGGTTGCCGCCGCAGTGAAACTCGACTACCCGCGCGAAGGCGGGCATGTCGGTTTTGTGAGCGGCAGCTTTCCCGGAAGACTCGACTGGCTTCCGGATCGTCTGCTGCATTTATTTCAGCATGAAGTGGGGTAACGGTTTGGTTGTTGCAGGCAAGCGGTGAATGCGGTACGTCAACGAAAAAGCCCGTCGCCAGGGCGACGGGCTGATGATTGAGTGAAATCAAGTTACTTCTGAATGGTCCGGCGCCGACGTGCAATGGCACCCATCACCCCCAGACCTGCCAGCAGCATGGCATAGGTCTCGGGTTCGGGAACCGGTACGGCCGTGAAGCTGAACTCGATCTTGTTCTGCGGCTGGGCAATGATGCTCGAGTAGATACCACCGCTGGCTGAGAGCGCCAGGGAGGCATTACTGACAGCAATGCTGGTGAAACTTCCGAGCGGCAGGGTCGCCGATTCAGCGAAATAGCCGCTGTTGGAGCCCGGGACACTTAATGTTTGAGTCCACGAAACCAGGTGGCCATTGATGTTGATCGGCGCGCCGCCGTTGACCGACACATCACCATAAGCCAGGATGCCTGTCGTGGCACCACCGACCTCGGTGTACACCAGATTACCCAGAAAAGCATTGAAACCACCGCTCAGTGTATAGCCCGCATTGGGTGTGAGCGTAAACGACGGCAGCGTGACAAATTTAACTTCGGTGGATCCAAAACTGACCACACTGGCATCGGGTGAGAAGTTCCAGGAGAAGCCATAGGAATTGCCGGAAGAGCTGAACGAACTTGCCAGGAAACCAAAGGTGGTCGTCTCGTCATAGCTCAGGGTATAGGGACCAGCGTCAAAAATTGTCGTGGCCGAGGCAGCCGACACACCGGCCATGAGGGAAAGTGCAACAACAACAGGTTTGAGTTTCATGTCAGTTCCTCACAAAATGAGACTTGCTTGAATAATTGGGAAAGGATGACTGATCGTAAGTGACGAATTGCAGCTCGTCAATAGTCCGAATGGACTAATGAGCACCATTCGTCCGATGAATTATGGTTTATGCATATAAAATGCGTATGGGAACCCAAGGACTGTGAAGCTTGCATTTGATGAATCGACAGACGAGTACAACAGGGTCACTCGCGAAGTGGTTTCGCTCTTCGGAACCGCATGAGACGTTTCGGAACAAGTGCTGGCGGAGCCAACCTGAGTCAGTGCAAAGCCCGGCAATCGACGGCAAGTCCCTTCAACGTGTCCCTTGGACAGGGTAGCGCCTTGTGGGCTTACTGAACTACCGGATTTCCTGACCAGATGGCAAATTCCGGCCGAAAAAAAGGCTTGCTGAACGCAAGCCTTTTTTGGCGAAGCCGGTATCAGAGATCAGGCAGCGTTGGCCTTGCTCCGGCGACGTGCTATGGCGCCCATGATGCCAAGCCCCGCCAGGAACAGTGCATAGCTTTCGGGTTCGGGAACAGCCGTCACCGATATGGCGCCGTTGTACAAACCGCCAATGGTTCCGGATGTAATGCCTGCTACGTAGAGATAGTAATTCCCCGCTGCAAGTGTGCCGAAAGAGAGATTCAATTTCTTGATATCACCCGCAACGCTTGCACCAAGTAAAACATCGTCACCGCTACCAACAATCCCGTCAGGACTTGAGACAAGGGCGAATGTGGCCAACTGGGTAACGAAATAAGGTTTGACATCAAAAGCAATAACGCTATAGCCGGAACCACTATTGACCGGTAGCGAAAATGTGAAAGTATCGTCGAAAGTGGCGCTGAGAGCAGTGCCGTTAAAAGCCAGCGGAACCCCTACAGTAGCAGCTCCTAGGTCAGTATTGGTTGCATTGGCGGTAAGGGCAGCACCGGACAATAGTGACAAAGCAATCGCTTTTCTGGCAAATGATCTGATATTCATGGTAATTACTCCATCGGTAAAAAAGGGAAACATCGCGTAACTTGTTGTCACATTTTCATTCTGCTTAGCGTTCATTAACGTGTCAATAGTCCATTTGGACTAATGCCATTAATTGGTAGAGCAGAAAACAAAACGAAATTGACATTAAAAGGTTGGCAGGAATACGCGTTTTTTAAAAAAAACACGAAACCGGCGCCAAAACAGCCAGGCTAGCGCTCCAACCTCCCTGAATCATAGAGCAATAACCGTACCATTCTCTTCATTATTTTTGCAGTTTATTGAATTAAATGAATAAACCGTATATACCCAAGCAGTTGCCTCAGGTTTTTACCTGCAGAGTGTAAAATTTTTCGACAGGAACCTGGTCTCGATACAGCACCGAAAGTGAGCACCGCGTCACGCTACGGCACCGAAAGGGGGCGCCGAGTCGCCATTTCAAGCCATGTTATCGCCAGATCATGCCAACGCTCGCTGCTCGGAGCAACAGCGTGATTCAGTAAGTAACGTTGGTAGCGAACAAGGACATGGGAACGCCTTGCGGGCAAAACGAACAACGAACGGCCGGCAGTTTCGCTCCTTCACGTGAATGACAAACCCTGGGTTTGCTCGATTTTCCGATTTCATC
>NZ_JAEUOI010000092.1 GCF_016790145.1 Propionivibrio sp.
CAGCATAGGGCACCGCGACCCTGTCTCATAACGTGATCTGGCAGTCTTCGGAATGCTTTACTTGACTGATATGCTAAATGTATATAATTGCCGTTGATCGAAACAAACCGGACAGCGCGACGTGGAATGAGCGACAAAATCCATGACTAATGAGAACTGCAAGGCGGAGCGCTCGACAAAAAACGGGGTTTTCGGTCAGACACTAAATATCAGCTTTCAGTTCCTTACCCTCCTGGCGGTGACCTTCGCAGTCTGCAGGGCGCCTTAATTTCCAGGCCGGGTAAGCGATAGCGTCCCTCTGGTGGGTTGGCCTCGTGGGAAAACCCGACGTAAGCGAAGCGTCGGGTTACGCTAGCGCTAACCCGACCTACGGGAATGTGCCAGGGGAATTTGCCCTGCAAGACATACTGAATCGGGTTTGAACATCAGCGGCGGCTTTGCCGCACCATGATCGCCATTTTTTCACACTCATTTGGCAGCGGCGTGTTCGTATCCGGCTCGTGGTTATAATCAAGCCCTCGGTATTATCTTCGCGACTTGACGACTTCAGGACTCCCGGATCACGCTCACTTGAACAGCAGCGTCCTTCTCTTTGCCCTCCTGGCCGTGCCCTTGGTGGCCAGCCCGCTGCCACTGCTGATGCAGCGTTGGGGGCGTGGCTACGCCGCGCTGGCGGCAGCGGCGGTGATGGCGGCCTGCCTGATCGTGCTCGCCCCGCTGGTTGCGCCAACGCTAGCGGGGCACGTCGAACTGGCGCGCCTGGCCTGGCTGCCGGCCTATGGTCTGGATTTGAGCCTGCGCCTTGACGGACTCGGCCTGCTCTTCTGTTTGCTGATTCCCGGTATCGGCCTGCTGGTCGTCCTCTACGCCTACTACTACCTGCCGGTAACTGACGCTCTAGGACGTTTTTACTCGCTGCTGCTGCTGTTCATGTCCGCCATGCTCGGCGTCGTTCTCTCTGAAAACCTGATTCTGCTGCTCATCTTCTGGGAAATCACCAGCCTCTCGTCATTCCTGCTGGTGGCCTACGGTCACCAACATCACGCCGCCCGGATTGGCGCCCGCATGGCACTCGCCGTGACCGGTGGTGGCGGGCTGGCGCTGCTGGCCGGCATCCTGCTGCTCGGCAACATTGTCGGCAGCTACGATCTGTCGGCGGTGCTGCAGGCCGGTGAGCGCATCCGCGCACACGAACTCTACGCGCCGACACTGATCCTGATCCTGCTCGGTGCCTTCACCAAGTCGGCGCAGTTCCCCTTCCATTTCTGGCTACCCAACGCCATGGCCGCGCCGACGCCGGTATCGGCCTACCTGCATTCGGCGACCATGGTCAAGGCCGGCGTTTTCCTGCTCGCCCGTCTGTACCCGGCGCTGGCCGGAAGCGACCTGTGGTTCTGGCTGGTCAGCGGTACCGGTGCGCTGACGCTGGTCTATGCGGCATCGGTTGCACTGTTTCGCCACGACATCAAGGGGCTGCTGGCCTACTCGACGATCAGCCAGCTCGGGCTGATTACCCTGCTGTTCGGGCTGGATACCCCGTTGACGGTGGTTGCCGGCGTTTTTCACATCATCAATCACGCCATTTTCAAAGCCTCGCTGTTCATGGCTGCCGGTGTTGTCGACCACGAATGCGGGACGCGCGACATGCGCCGCGTCAACGGCATGTTCCGCTACATGCCGATCACGGCGACGCTGGCCATCGTCGCCGCCGGCTCGATGGCCGGCGTACCGCTGCTGAACGGCTTCCTGAGCAAGGAGATGTTTTTTGCCGAGACCGTCGGCCACCCGGTTTTCGCGCAGATAAGCTGGCTGCTGCCCATGTTTGCCACCGTCGCCGGCATGCTGGCGGTGGCCTACTCGTCGCGTTTCATCCACGATGTTTTCTTCAACGGCGAGCCGATCGATCTGCCGCGAACACCGCACGAACCGCCGCGCTGGATGCGCGCGCCGATCAAGGTGCTGGTCGCGCTGTGCCTGCTGCTCGGCATTTTCCCGGAATGGAGCGTCGCACGCATTCTCGCTGCGGCGGCCAGCGCCACACTGCAAGGGCCGCAACCGGCCTACACGCTGGCGATCTGGCATGGATTCAACCAGCCTTTCGTCATGAGCCTGCTGGCGCTCGGCGGCGGTGTCCTCATTTATGCGTTGCGCGCGCCGCTGTTCGCCTGGTATGAACGCCGGTCGCACCGACAGCCGCTGCTCATCTTCGAGCGCTTTTACCATGCCCTCTCGCGCCTCGCCGGGCAGCTCGTGGCGCGTATCGATAACGGCTCGCTGCAACGCTACAGCGCGCTGTTGATCGGCTTTGTCCTGCTGCTTGGCGCCTGGGCCGGGTGGCCGGTAGCGGGCGAAGTCCTTGTGCGTCATACCCACCCGGCCGACGTTTCGGCGCTGCTGGCTTTCGCCGCCCTCGCGCTCGCTGCTCTCGGCGCCACCGTCCTGCATCGTCAGCGCCTGCTGGCGATTGTGCTGGTCAGCATCGTTGGTCTGGTCGTTTCATTAACCTTCGTGCGCTTCTCGGCACCCGATCTGGCCTTGACGCAACTGGCCGTCGAAGCGGGAACCATCCTCTTGATGCTGCTCGTGCTTTACTACCTGCCGCACAAAAAATGCACGCCGGCAACCACAATCACCCGCAAGCTGCGCGACCTGCTGCTCGCCCTGGGCGCCGGTGGCGGCCTCGGATGGGTCAGTTGGCAGATGCTCGGCACGCCCTTTGAAACCATCTCCGGCTACTATCTCGAACATTCGGTGCCAGGCGGTGGCGGTGCCAATGTGGTCAACGTCATCCTGGTCGATTTCCGTGGTTTCGATACACTCGGCGAAATCACCGTGCTGGCCACGGTGGCTCTGGCCGCCCACGTCCTGCTTGGCGGGCTGGTGCTGAAGGCGCCCGAGCGCGATGGCGACGGACGCCGGTGGTCGGCTGAAGCCCATCCGCTGT
This sequence comes from Propionivibrio sp., assembly GCF_016790145.1. Taxonomy (GTDB): domain Bacteria; phylum Pseudomonadota; class Gammaproteobacteria; order Burkholderiales; family Rhodocyclaceae; genus Propionivibrio. Next base: position 2,945 of record NZ_JAEUOI010000092.1, read on the forward strand.
TTCTCTCGATGATGATGCGCCCGCTGCTGCCGCTGGCAATTACCGTCTCGGTCTTCATCTACTTGCGCGGCCACAACGTTCCGGGCGGCGGTTTTGTCGCCGGGCTGATCACCGGCGTTGCGCTGGTCATGCAGTATCTGGCCAATGGCATCGCCTTCACGCAGCCGCTGATGCCGCGCCACCCGCCGCGCCTGCTCGCGCTCGGGCTGTTCCTCGCTGCCGGCATCGGACTGGCCAGCCTGTTCTATGGTCGCCCGTTCCTGACCAGCGCGCACGGTCACGTGCCTCTGCCATGGATTGGCGACGTCGAGCTGGCCTCCGCGATGGTCTTCGATCTCGGCGTCTATGTGGTGGTCGTTACCGTGGTGCTGACGGTGCTTTCCGAACTCGGGCGTCTGTCGCTGCGCACGCTGAAGAAAGGCGAGGCGGACTGATGGAACAGCTGGTCGCCCTGGCCATCGGCCTGCTCACCACCTGCGGCGTCTCTCTCGTGCTGCGTGAGCGCACCTTCCCGGTCATTCTCGGCCTCACCCTGCTTTCCTATGCCGTCAATCTGTTCCTGTTTGCCAGCGGACGCCTGATCATCGACGCGCCGCCGCTGATTGCCGCCGGCGCCCGCTATACCGACCCGCTGCCGCAGGCGCTGATCCTGACGGCAATCGTCATCGGTTTCGGCATGACCGCCTACCTGGCCATGCTGGCGCTGCGTGCCCTCTCGGAATCAGGCGACGATCACGTCGACGCGCGCGAAGAGGAAGACAGGTCATGAGCCAGCACGCGCCGATCCTGCCCATCCTGATTCCCTTGCTCGCCGCGCTGCTGCTATTGCTTCAGCCACACCTGCCGTTTCAGCGTGCCGTCGGCCTGCTCGCCAGCCTGCTAGGCGTTGTCGCCACAGCCTGGCTGACGCTCCTGGCCGATGACGGCATCCTGCGCGTTTACGCCCTCGGCGACTGGGCGGCACCTTTCGGCATCGTGCTCGTGGTTGATCGTCTGGCCGCCGCCATGACGCTGCTGACCGCCCTGCTCGGCCTGTGCGGCGTGCTCTACGCGAGTAGCGGCTTCGACGCCGAGGGCCGTTTCTTCCATCCGCTTTTCCAGTTGCAGTTGCTCGGGTTGAACGGCGCCTTCCTGACCGGCGATCTGTTCAACCTGTTCGTCTTTTTCGAGATCATGCTGCTCGCCTCCTACGCCCTGCTGGCGCAGACCGGCGGTCTGGCGAGGACGCGCGCCGGGATCGCCTACGTCGTTCTCAACCTGCTCGGGTCGAGCCTGTTCCTGATCGCCCTCGGCCTGCTTTACGCTACGCTGGGAACGCTGAATCTGGCCGATGTGGCGTATCGGCTGAGTCAGTCGGGAATCCATCATAACGGAGCACGGCTGGCGCTGGCCCTGCTCTGTGCCGTATTTTTCCTCAAGGCGGCGCTGCTGCCGCTTTCGTTCTGGCTACCGCATACCTATGCCGCCGCGCCGGCGCCGGTGGCCGCACTGTTTGCCATCATGACCAAAGTCGGCATCGTCTCCCTGTTGCGTCTTCAGGTCATCGCCATCTATCCTGCGTATCCTGATCTGCTTTACGGCTGGCTGACCGCGCTGGCGCTGACCACGGTGCTGTTTGCCGTGCTCGGTGCGCTCGCCGCCAAAGACATGAAGACGCTCTCGGCGTGGCTGGTGCTGCTCTCTGCCGGTACCTTGCTGCTCGTTCCGGCGCAGGCCAGTGCCGACATCAGCGCGGCCGGGCTGTTCTATCTGGCGCACTCGAGCTTCGCCGGCGCCGCCAGCTTCCTGCTCGCAGAACTCATCGGCGAACAACGCGGTGCGGCTGGCGATACCTTCAGCACGGGTGCAAAACGCTTGCCGGCCTGGAGTGGGATCGCTTTCATCGTTCTGGCGATGACGCTGGCCGGCCTGCCGCCGTTCTCGGGCTTTCTCGGTAAGCTGATGCTGCTGAATACCCTGCGCGGCGTCGAGGCCGGAGTCGCCATCTGGACGATTCTGCTGCTCGCTGCATTTCTGGTGACGATGGCGCTGGCGCGCGCAGGCAGCATGCTGATCTGGGAAAACGGGCCGGCTGGCACCTCCTCCGCAGCCCTGCCCGCAGCCGCTGGCGGCTGGCGCCGCCTCGGCGCAATGCTGTGCCTGATTGCCGCCGGCCCTTTGCTGGCGGTCTTCGCACAGCCACTGTCCGGCTATGCCCAACGCACTGCAGCGCAGCTTCACGACACCCGCGCCTACATCCACGGCGTTCTCGGAAACGATCCGGCGACGATTCAGCGACAGAGAAGGGGGTAGGACGTCATGCTCAAACAATTGATCCCGCGTCCCGTTCTTTCGCTCACGGTCTTGCTGCTGTGGATCGCCATTACCAATGCCGGGTCGTTTGGCCTGTTGCTGCTTGGGTTGTTGCTGGCAGTGATCATTCCCCGCCTGACGCTCCCCTTCTGGCCCCAGGCGCCGCGTCTGGTCAATCCGCTACGGGCACTGCGCTTTCTCGGTGTGTTTGCGCTGGATATCGTCGTTGCCAACTGGGGCGTCGCCTGGCGCGTTATCGGGCCGTCTGACCGACTCTCTCCGGCCCTGGTCGAGATTCCGCTCGACCTGCGCGACCCCTTCCTGGCGACGCTGGTCGGCAGCATCGTTTCGCTGACGCCCGGCACGGTATCGATCGACGTTGACCAGAAAAACTGGGTGCTGCTCGTGCACGCGCTCGACGCGCCCGATCCGCAGGCGCTGATCGATGAAGTCAAAGGCCGTTACGAAGCGGCGATCAAGGAGATCTTTGCATGCTGATACGGGCCATCGAAATCGGTTTTGTCCTGATCGGCGTGGCCATGATGCTGAGCTTCAGCCGGCTGTTGCGCGGCCCCGACATTGTCGACCGCATCCTGGCGCTCGATACGCTGAGCATCAACGCCATTGCCTTGCTCGTGCTCTATGGCCTGCATACCGACAGCAACACCTACTTCGAGCTGGCGCTGTTGCTGGCGATCCTGGGTTTTGTCGGTACCGTTGCCCTGTGCAAGTATCTGCTGCGCGGAGACCTAATCGAATGAACGCATTCAGCGAATTTCTGGTGTCCTCACTGATCGTCTTCGGTGCCCTGTTCGTTCTGCTGGGATCAGTCGGTCTGGCGCGCCTGCCGGATTTTCTGATGCGCCTGCATGCGCCGACCAAGGCGACTACACTCGGCGTCGGCGCCCTGCTGCTGGCTTCGGCGATTTACTTCTCGCTGACCGGGCCAGGCGTCAGCCTGCACGAGGCAGCCATCGTGCTCTTTCTGTTCATCACCGCACCGGTAACGGCGCAGCTTATGGCCAAGGCGGCCCGGCACCGGCAGAAGAAGAGTGAAGCGGATCAATAAGTTACAGTGCACGCTTGCCAGGCGGCAAGCTTGCGCTTGTGGCTGGGGGCACTCTACGGGGCATCAGGCAATACCTGGGGTGCAATTCGGGGGGCCTTATGAAATGCGTGACGCATGCCGGCCAGAAATCGTCGATTGACTGCGGCACCAGGCGTCAGCCATACTCCCCGAAGGCTCTTGGGATATACTGGCCTTCACCGTTAATGCCGACCCGGATGCGCGCTTCAATCTCGAAACCCTCACCCAACGCTGGGCGCCCGACGGCGACCCGGCCAAGCTTAACGAGCTGCAAGGCGACGACGAAATGACCGCCCACCCCCGTAGCGTGCTAATGGACATTTCAGCCGTCGTACCCGTGGGCAACGGCCGCCTGTTGCTTTGCACCTTGCAGGGAATCAACCTGTGGGTACACCGCACTCATGTCCAACTGGGTGAAGCGGTGGCAACGGTAACAGGGTAGAACATCAAATGCGCTTTTCATTGAAGTTTTTTGCGATCATCCTGGTGATGCTGACGATTGGCTTACCCGTCGCTCTGGTCGGCGCCGCCTTCCTGGCAGTCGATCGCCTGCCGCTGCTGACGCGCTCGACCGAGATCAAGCCGGAGAACATCGCTCGCGCCAAGCGCATTATCGAGCGCAACGACCCGCGGCGCATGCGACCGGGGGTGCTGCGCAGCATCCTGATCGGCAATGAAGACCTGGATCTCGCCGCCAACTATCTCGTCAATCGCTACGCCAGGGGCAGCGCCAGTGTAGTGTTGCAGGATGGCGGTGCGAGCGTGCGGGCGAGCTTCACTTTGCCGGCGAACCCTGTCGGCGGTTTCGTGAACATCGATGCTGCCCTGACTGAAACAGCGGGTCTGCCGCGGATCGAAAGCCTCAGAATTGGCCGGCTGCCGGTGCCCGGTTTCATCGCCGATTACTTGATGCGACAGGCCCTAGAAAATGCTCAATCCGAGACCGCGGTTGGCGCGGCGGCAGATGCGATCAAGCGTGTATCAATGCGCGGCGGCACATTGCTGGTCGAGTACGAATGGAGCGAGCGCCTGCCCGAAGCGATCAGGGGCGTGCTGGTGTCGAGCGAGGACGAGGTACGGCTCAAGGCCTACCAGACACGCATTGCTCAGATGAGCACAACAGGCGGCAAGGCCGGGCTGCCGATGGATGAGGTGCTACGTGCGCTGATGCGCCTGGCCGCGGAGCGTGGCGGCGATGCAGCGGCCGAGAATCGAGCCGCCATCATCGCCCTGGCGTTCTTCGTCAACGGCAAGGGACTCGCCGCAGTGATCCCGGCGGCAAGGGACTGGCCCAAGCCTGTAGCGCGCAACGTCACGCTGGCCGGGCGGCACGACTTCGCGCAACACTACTCGATCTCGGCCGCCATCGCCGCCAGCGCCGGCAGCCCGCTCTCGGATGCCGTCGGCCTGTACAAGGAAGTCGATGATTCGCAGGGCGGCAGCGGCTTTTCGTTCAACGACATCGCCGCCGATCGCGCCGGTGTCAGGTTCGGTGAACTTGCCACGATGAATCCGGGCGGCGCGCAAAAAGTGCAGCGTGCGGCGGCGGGACGCTTCAGCGCGACCGACCTACTTCCCGAAGTGAAGGACCTGCCCGAATTCATGCAGGACGCCGAATTCAAGCGCCGGTACGGTGGCATAGGCGGCGCGGAGTACAAGAAGACGATGGCCGAGATCGATCGGCGGATCGCGGCGTTGACTTTGTTTCGCTGAGCAGCCCCGACCTGTCTAGGCGTTCTTCGCCACCTGAGCCAAGTTCTCCAACAATCCCGTAAGTTCGGAGTCTGCATTGTGCATCAGATTGCGGAAAACAAATTCCTCGCGAACTGTGTTCGTCCACCGGAAAATCCGGATCACTGTTTTTTCTTGGTGAATCTTTTTCCATGTCTTTCAACAGGACTGATCAGCAGATTCATGCTGTGCTGTCCATGAAATATTCAAGAAATAACATTAACAATTTTAATTAACTCAATGTATAAATTGGTTATTATATATATATACTCAGCTGACCATCATGATCAAGAAAAACCTGTCGGGTAAAACTGCAAACTCAAGTGCCACCCCCTGTGCTCACCGCGCTATCGCGCACGCCTCCAATAGAAGAGGTCTGGAGTGAAACCAGGCTATCGGGAATTCCCTGCCCTTTTCTTGTGACAACTGATCCGTCTGAAACTCGCTTATTCCGGATACTTGAGGTCTGCGTTGGGGTCTTTTTTGACGCCGGGTTTGCGCCCGCGTGCGGGGGCCGGCAAGTCGCAGGACAAGCGGCAACTGATGCCTTCGATCTTCCTGCCCTCGATGAAACGCGTTACCTTGCAGCAAATCACGTCGCCTGACGCCGAGAGTTGCGCGACCAGGGTTTTCAACTGGGCCATCGGGATGTCGAGCGCCTGTGAGATGTCGGCATCGAGTTGCTCGCCGTTGGCTCTCAGAAATTTTAGAATGGATGCGTTCATCTGGGTATCCCCACGGTGCTTTGGAAAGCGTACAGTTTGCGCCCTAATTGGTGCCGTGGCAATTGAAGCGATGGTTTCGACTTCTGTTTTCAGTCAAAACCTGCGTCGGATGCGCGGAATTTCTTGCCCAGAGCGCGCGGCAAGGATCTGCCGGAATCAAGCCTGATGGACTGGATGCGATCAAATTTCGTCGTATCGCTGGCGCAACAATGACTTTAACTGCTGCGAAGAGGTTTCCATGTGCACACACCCAGGCCCTGCCCACCCCGAACCCGATCAGGTTCTGCTCGATATCGCCGACTACGTCCTGAACTACGAAATCCGCTCGCCGCTGGCCTACGAAACGGCGTGCCACAGCTTGATCGACACCCTTGGCTGCGGCCTCGAAGCGCTGGACTATCCGGCCTGCACGAAACTTCTCGGCCCCATCGTTCCCGGCACCCTGGTGCCCAACGGCGCCAGGGTGCCGGGAACCCGCTTCGAACTCGACCCGGTGCAGGCGGCCTTCAACATCGGCACCACGATCCGCTGGCTGGACTTCAACGATACCTGGCTGGCCGCCGAGTGGGGGCATCCCTCCGATAATCTGGCCGGCATCCTGGCCGTGGCCGACTGGCTGTCGCGCAACGCCGTGGCCAGCGGCAAGCGACCACTGCTGATCAGGGATGTGCTCACGGCGTTGATCAAGGCCTACGAGATCCAGGGCTGCATCGCCCTGGAAAATGCATTCAACGAGGTCGGTCTGGATCATGTGCTGCTGGTCAAGGTGGCCTCGACGGCGGTGCTCGCCGGCCTGCTCGGTCTGAATCGCGAAGGAATCATCAACGCCGTGTCGCTGGCCTGGGTCGACGGCCAGCCGCTGCGTACCTACCGCCACGCCCCCAATACCGGCAGCCGCAAGAGCTGGGCCGCCGGCGATGCGAGCAGCCGTGCGGTGCGCCTGGCGCTGATGGCCAGCAGCGGTGAAATGGGCTACCCCAGCGTCCTCACGGCACCGCTCTGGGGCTTCTATGACGTGCTGTTCAAGGGCCGGCCGTTAAGGTTCCAGCGGCCGTACGGCTCCTATGTAATGGAAAACGTGCTGTTCAAGATCAGCTTTCCGGCTGAATTCCATAGCCAGACAGCCGTCGAAGCCGCGATGAGCATTCATGCTCAACTCAAGGCTCTGGGCAAGAGCGCCGAAGACATCGGGAAAATCACCATCCGCACGCATCAGGCGTGCCTGCGCATCATCGACAAGCCGGGGCCGCTGCACAACCCGGCAGACCGCGACCACTGCATCCAGTACATGCTGGCCGTGCCGCTGCTCTTCGGTCGCCTTGGTGCGGCCGACTACGAAGACGGCGTAGCCGCCGACCCGCGCATCGACGTCCTGCGCGAGAAGATGGTGTGCGTCGAGGAGCGCCAATTCACCCTCGATTACCATGACCCGGAAAAGCGTTCGATCGCCAACGGCCTCAGCGTCGAATTCACCGACGGCAGCAGGCTGGACGAAGTGCTCGTCGAGTACCCGATAGGTCACCGGCGCCGCCGCAGCGAGGGCCTTCCTTTGCTCGAAGCCAAATTCCGCAGTAACCTGGCCCGGCGTTTCCCAGCCAGGCAGCAACAGGCGATTCTTGACATTTCGCTGGATCATTCCCTGTTACTGTCCACTCCAGTCAATGACTATGTGAATCTTTACGTGATCTGATCTTGAAGCGCTTACCCCCGGCAGCCGCCGATCAGCAAGTAGATCGTAAGGAAATGCGCCCCGTATCCGACCAATTTCATACGATCAACCGGAAAGACCGACAACAATGCATGCCACCCTGCCCCTGCTGGTAAAAACAGACTTCCCGCCACTGCAACGACGATCTGTCGAAATCCTGCAGGTCAATCTCGGTTATCGCTGCAACCAGAGCTGTCTGCATTGCCACGTCAATGCCGGCCCGCAGCGCAAGGAAGAGATGAGCAGCGAAACGATCGAGGCGCTGATTGCCTTTATCGCCGCCAGTCCCGAGGTCAGGGTTCTTGACCTGACCGGTGGCGCGCCGGAGTTGAACCCTAACTTCGCTCGTCTGGTTGTTGCCGCGCGTAGCCGCGGCCTCAAGGTCATCGACCGCTGCAACCTGACCATCCTTGAAGAACCGGGGTTTGCGGAGATGGCCGGCTTTCTCGCCGCGCATCGCGTCGAAATTGTCGCCTCAATGCCCTGCTATCTGGAAGAAAACGTCGACAGGCAGCGCGGCTATGGAACCTTCGAGGCCAGCATCAAGGCGCTGAAGCGTCTGAATGCCCTCGGTTACGGTGCACCGGGAAGCCCTCTGATCCTGAACCTCGTTTTCAACCCGCAGGGGCCAAACCTGCCCCCGCCGCAGGCGCCGCTGGAGGCCGCCTACAAGGATCGCCTGGGGCAGGATTTCGGCATCGTCTTCAACCAGCTTTTCACGCTGACCAACATGCCGATCCAGCGCTTCGGCTCGATGCTGATCTCCAAAGGCCAGTTCAACAGCTATATGCAGCTCCTGCGCAGCGCCCACCGCGACGAGAATATCGAGCATGTTATGTGCCGGCATCTGCTCTCGGTCGATTGGCAGGGCTATCTTTACGACTGCGATTTCAACCAGCAACTGGCTCTGCCGATTGCCGAAGCCGGCCGCCCGCGACTGCACATCAGCGAGCTGAATGCCGAGGCACTCGACGGGCATGCGATTCGCGTTGCCGAACACTGCTATGGGTGCACGGCGGGGCAAGGCTCCAGTTGCGGCGGTGCATTGGGCGATGAAACAGCCGTAGCGCCCAGTTGCCACGCGTAGTCGTGCCCAGCCATTCAACACTGAAAGGGTGGCCGCATGCAAAGTGAAGGTCTTCGCAACATCAAAGCCTGTGTTTTCGACGCTTACGGCACCCTCTTCGATTTCACCAGTGCGGCAGTCGCCGTGCGCGATGAACTGGGCGATGATTGGCAAGCGCTTGCCGATCTGTGGCGCCAGAAGCAACTACAGTACACCTGGTTGCGCGGGCTGGCCGGCCATCATGCCGATTTCTGGCAGGTGACCGGCGATGCGCTGGATTTTTCGCTCGCCACCCTGAAGCTTGAACGCCCGGGCCTGCGCCAGCGACTGATGGATCTCTACTTACGGCTCAGTACCTATCCGGAAGTCGATCGGATGCTGCGCCGATTGAAGGAGGATGGCATGAAACTGGCCATTCTCTCCAACGGTTCCCCTGCCATGCTCGCAGCAGTCGTCCGGAATTCCGGCCTAGACGAGGTGTTCGACGCCGTCCTGTCGGTTGAGGAAGTCGGCGTTTACAAGCCGCATCCCTCGGTCTATGCCTTGGCCACACGGCATCTGGAACTTGCCCCGGCAGACATCTGCTTCCTTTCGTCAAATGGCTGGGATGCCTTTTCGGCTAAGGCCTTCGGCTTCCGCGTCCTGTGGTGTAATCGTTTTTCACAAGCCGCAGAGCGGATTCCGGCAACGCCCGATGGCGAAATAGGCGATCTTTCTTCGCTTCCCGATCTGGTCTTCTCGTCATCTCAGGCGAATGGCGGCAAGCAACCTGGAAAACCGGCATGAACAAAGCTCCCCGACTGTTGCTGATTGCCCTACTGATTGTGCTGATCACCGCCTATTTCGGTTTCGGACTCGAGCGCTTTCTGAGCCTCGACTATTTCAAGAGCCAGCAGGCGGCGATCGAGACCTGGCGAGCCGCACAACCGATGACGGCGGCGCTGATCTTCTTCGTCACCTACGTCGCCGTCACCGGATTGTCGCTCCCCGGTGCGGCGGTGATGACCCTGGTCGGCGGCGCGGTGTTCGGCCTGCTCTGGGGATTGTTGCTGGTTTCCTTTGCCTCGTCGGTGGGCGCCACACTGGCCTTCCTGGCCTCGCGTTTTCTTTTGCGCGACTGGGTGCAGCAGCACTTTGGTGAGCGGCTGCGCGCGATCAATTCCGGGGTCGACAGGGAAGGCGGTTTTTATCTCTTTACGCTGCGTCTGGTTCCCGTCTTCCCCTTCTTTGTCATCAACCTGCTGATGGGGCTGACGCCACTGAAGACGCGGACTTTCTACTGGGTGAGCCAGGTCGGGATGCTGGCCGGCACGCTGGTTTATGTGAATGCCGGAACGCAACTGGCGAAAATTCAGTCCCTGTCGGGAATCCTCTCGCCCGGCCTGCTCGGCTCCTTCGTGCTGC
>NZ_JAEUOI010000129.1 GCF_016790145.1 Propionivibrio sp.
TACGCCTGCTGGCTGACGGCATGCTCAGCTTTGAAGCGCACTGCGTACGCGGCTTGGAAGCCAATCGCCAGCGCATCGGGGAACTCCTGGAACGCTCCCTGATGCTGGTCACCGCACTGGCCCCGCATATCGGTTACGAGCGTGCCGCCATGATTGCCCGGCGGGCGCACTACAATGGGAGCACGCTGCGCGAGGCGGCGCTGGCCCTCGGTTATGTCAGTGAAACGGACTTCGACCTATGGGTCCAGCCGGCAGAAATGATCAGACCGAATGCCCAGACCGGATCACGATAATCGTGATGTCAATGTAAAGCCGTGATGGCTCAAGGTAAATTTGTTCAATAAACCCATCGCCATTCCGGCGCAGGCCGGAATCCAGATTTGCACATCCGATCAAGAGGTTGATAAAACTGTCTTGATGAACGAACTGGATTCCGGGTCAAGCCCGGAATGAGCGCAAAGCCTGGCCTCGGGCCACGGTAGGTTCAGCTCGTTTTTCCGATTGTCGTAATGGCTATCGGAGGAATCTACTGGATTCCGGCGTTCGTCGGAATGACGGCTTGGGAGGTGTTTATCCATCAATTCAAAGCCTCTGGGCCCGCCGTACCTCCCGTCCGCTGGCAGCAGGCCGCGAATCCGTATTTGCCCTTGCTCGGTGCAGCAGCTCAGATCTGGCAAGTTATGCGCGCTAGCGCACAGAACTCGCCTGACTAATTGCCTATTCTCTTCATTGAGAGCGTTGCTAAGCAAAACCGGCGCTCCCGAACATCATCAACCCTCAATTACAGGAGAAAAGCATGAACAAGGATCAAACCACCGGTCGCATCAAGGAAGCCAAAGGCAAAGTGAAGGAAGTCGTCGGCAACCTGGTCGGCAACAAGGAGATGGAACTCAAAGGCAAGGTTCAGAACACCCAGGGCAAAGTCCAGGCGACGTATGGCGATGCCAAGGAAGACATCAAGGACGCCCTCAAGGGCAATTAGTCGTACTCGCCCCTGCCGTCTTCCCCGCCCTCCGGCGGGCAAGACGGTTACTGGTTTTTCGAACAGGCAGGCATACAAATAGTCAAATTCAACAATTAAAGGAACGACGATGAAAAATCTCAAAATTACCCTGGTCGCGGCGGCGATGGCCTTGGCCTTCAGCAACGGCGCGCTGGCGCAAACCCTGTCGAAGGCCGAATACAAGGCCGACAAGGACAAGATCGCGGCTGAATACAAATCCGCCAGTGCGGCGTGCAGTTCATCGACCGGCAACGCCAAGGATATCTGTATGGTCGAGGCCAAGGGCAAGCAGAAGGTCGCAACAGCCGAACTCGATGCCCGCAACAAGCCCAGCGCCAAGGCGAGCAAGGACGTAAGCACCGCCAAGGCAGACGCCGATTACGCGCTAGCCAAGGAAAAGTGCGACGACAAGGCCGGCAACGACAAGTCAGTCTGCGTCAAGGAAGCCAAGGCAGCCCAGGCCCAGGCCAAGGCTGCTCCGAAAGCGCCGGTGGCACCGGCAACGGCGAGCAAACCGGACAGTGAGAAACCCGCCGCGCCTACGTCCAAGAAGGAATCCACCGGTGAGTATGTCGACGACGCCGTCATCACGAGCAAGGTGAAGGCCGCTGTGTTGGGAGAATCTTCGCTCAAATCGGCTGAAATCAACGTCGAAACCTACAAGGGCATTGTTCAATTGACCGGCTTCGTAAGATCCCGTGCCGATATCGACAAGGCGGTTGCCGTTGCGCGCGGCGTCAAAGGCGTGACATCGGTCAAGAATGACATGATCGTCAAGGGCCAGCAGTAAGCCCAATCGCCTTTCATGCTTCCCTGGACACGCGTTTCGGGGAAGCGCGGTCGGCACGTCAGTATCAGACAATCACTATTCGGCCCGATGAAGTTTGAAATATCCGTCAAACCGGCGAATGCCGGTATCCAGCACTGGCGTGGATTCGCCTCCTGGACCCCGGCTTTCGCCGGGGCGAGCGCGAAGCCTGGCCTCGGGCCACGACTTCATACATTTGCGGTCGGATCAATAAGCGCGTTCCCCATTCGGAGTCACCGGAGTCAGGAATGACCGATCCCGCTATCACCCGGGCAGACGGCACTGGCGCAGACCCGGCGACAGAAGGTGCTGAGCCCGCCGAGCCGAGTCGCGCGCTGCTGCCCATGCCGGTCGATGTGCGCAGCGTTTCGCTGGCGGTGCTGGCCACGCTGGCCAGCGTATTCATGCTGCATTGGGCCAGCGTCGTTTTAATTACGGTGTGTGTAGGCCTGCTTTTCAGTTATGCACTATCGCCGCTGGTGGACTGGCTGCAGAGGCGCCGGATTCCGCGTGCATTGAGCGCCGCGCTGCTGATACTGGGCCTGTTCAGCGGCTTTGGAGCGATCGTCTATTCGCTCAGCGACGAAGCCAGCCAACTGATCGAAATGCTGCCCTCTGCCGCGCAAAAACTGCGCGACTCCATCCATTCCCGGTCAGGCAAGACAGACAATGCGCTGGAAACAGTACAGAAAGCCGCCACCCGGCTTGAGCAGGCAGCCGAAGAATCGACCCCTGTCGAGCCGCTTGGCCGTGGCGTGCAACGGGTGCAGATCGACAAACCGAGATTCGACATCAAGGATCATCTCTGGAACGGAACTCTCGGGGTGCTGGGCATGTTGTACCAGATCGGGATGGTGGCGCTGATCGCCTTCTTTCTGATGACTTCGGGAGACAGCTACAGGGCGAAACTGGTCAAACTAGCCGGCCCCGCGCTGAGCCGGAAAAAGATCACGCTGCAGGCGCTCAACCAGATCAACATGCAGATTCAGCGCTATCTGCTGGTGCAGTTGTTTACCAGCATCGTGGTCGGCGTGGCCACCTGGTTATGCTTTCTGGCGATCGGCATGGAGAATGCGGCGGTCTGGGGCTTAGCCGCAGGCCTGCTCGATCTGATTCCTTACATCGGCAACATGATTGTCACCACAGGCTCGGCACTGATGAGTTTCCTGCAATTCGGCACACTGGAAATGGCCTTGCTGGTTGGCCTGATTTCCCTGGCAATCCACAGCATTGAAGCTTTCCTGCTCACACCCTGGCTGACCAGTCGTGCCAACAAGATGAATCCGGTGGCCATCTTTGTCGGCGTTTTTGCCTGGGGCTGGCTGTGGGGGGTGTGGGGCTTGTTGCTCGCGGTACCGATCATGGTAGTCATCAAGGCCATATGCGACCGGGTTGACGACCTCAAACCGGTGGGTGAATTTCTCGGCGCCTGAGCGAGCTTCAACCCGGCGCCAGGGCAATTGCATACGTCATTTCTGGAGCGATTGTGCGCTGCGGAATTCGTATTCCCGGTTAACCCCTGATAGTGCTTGAAAATAATGGGGTTTATGTACGTTGGCGAACGGAATGTGCACAACGGCACGGGTAAAGTTAGAAACGTTGTAGAGTGAATCGCTGCAAGAACGCGATTCGATTGTTTAATCCCCGTGAAAGGAAAATATCATGAACAGCATCGTTTATATCGTCGGCGCCGTCGTCATCATTCTCGCTATCCTGTCGTTCGTCGGGCTGCGCTAACGCCTGGGCCCGACCAGGGTAGTACTTAATTGCGGAAGGCCGGGCCGATGCACTGCGCATAGCACCTACCGAGCGGCAAGCTTCATGGAGATGGCATTTTCCCACCCTCCTCTCCGGATGAGCGTATCATGACAGGAATGGTGCGCCCGCATGGCGCGCGGGAGAGCGCATGACAGCCAACAAACCAGGGAAGAAAGCCGGAACAGACGCGTTGGCGATGCCTCCAGACCAGGGCGAAGCCGAAGTAAAACACCCCGACAGCGTCTTCCCGATCGTCGGCATTGGCGCTTCGGCCGGCGGTCTGGCCGCCTTCGAAGCCTTCTTCTCCGGCCTGCCCTCCGACAGCGATCCGGGCATGGCCTTTGTCCTGGTGCAGCACCTGGCGCCGGATCACAAGAGCATCCTCACCGACCTGCTCCGGCGCTACACCCGGATGGAGGTGTTCGAGGTCGACGACGGTATGGTAGTGCAGCCCAACTGCGTCTACATCATCCCGCCCAACTACGACATGGCGTTTCTCAACGGCACGCTGCAATTGCTCGAACCGATGGCGCCGCGCGGCCAGCGTCTGCCGATTGACTTCCTGTTCCGCTCGCTGGCCCAGGACCAGCACGAACACGCCATCGGCATCGTGCTCTCCGGCACCGGCAGCGACGGCACGCTGGGTGTGCGGGCGATCAAGGGCGAAGGTGGCATGGTCATGGCGCAGAACCCGCAGTCCTGCGAGTTCGATGGCATGCCGCGCAGCGCCATAGCCACCGGCCTCGTCGATTACGAACTGCCGCCGGCCGAAATGCCGGCCCGGCTGCTGGCCTACACCGCGCACGCCTTCGGCAAGCTCCCCCGGCACGCCACCGTCTCGACCCCGAGCCGCGAGGGCGCACTGAAGAAGATCTTCATCCTGCTGCGCGCCCAGACCGGCCACGACTTTTCCCAATACAAGCCGAGCACCATCCACCGTCGCATCGAACGGCGCATGGCCGTGCACCAGATCGACGGCATCGACAGCTACGTCAAGTTTCTGCAGCAGAGCGCGCCCGAAGTCGAGGCGCTGTTTCGTGACCTGCTGATCGGCGTCACCAGTTTCTTCCGCGATCCGGAGGCCTTCAAGGTACTCGAGGACGAGATCGTCCCCCGGCTCTTTGCCGACAAGCCGGCAGGCGGCACGATCCGCGTCTGGTCGACGGGTTGCTCGACCGGCGAAGAAGCCTACTCGATTGCCATCCTCCTGCAAGAACGCATGGAGGCCCTCAGGCAAAGCTACACGCTGCAAATCTTCGCCACCGACATTGACCAGCGGGCGATCGAGACCGCACGCGCCGGACTCTATCCGGCCAGCATCGCCGCCGACCTTTCACCCGAGCGGCTGGCGCGTTTCTTTACGGCCACGCCGGACGGCGGCGCCTACCGCATCAACAAGGGCCTGCGCGACCTGCTGGTCTTTTCCAAACAGGATCTGATCAAGGATCCGCCCTTCTCCCGGCTCGACCTGATCAGTTGCCGCAACCTGCTGATCTATTTCGGCGCAGAGTTGCAGAAGAAGCTCATTCCACTGTTCCACTACGCGCTGAAAGCGGGCGGCATTCTGCTCCTTGGCACATCCGAAGGCGTCGGCGAGTTTACCGGGATGTTTAACGTGCTCGACCGCAAAGCCAAGCTGTATCAGCGCAGAGAAGACGATGAGGGCGCGCCGCGTGCGCCCCTCGGGCATTATCTGCCGCCGCTGATCGCCCATCAGGCGCGCGCAGCGATCACTGAGGCACGGCCACGCGGTGCCGGGACGCGCATCGCCGCGCCACTGCCGCTGCGCGAACTGACCGAACAGGCCCTGTTGCAGCAGATTGCCCCGGCCGCCGCGCTGGTCAATGGCCAGGGCGATATTCTCTACCTGCACGGGCGCAGCGGGATGTACCTGGAGCCGGCTCCCGGCGAAGCGGGGATCAACAACATCCTGAAGATGGCGCGCGAAGGGCTGCGGCAGGATCTCGCCATGGCGCTGAACAAAGCGCTCGCCAGCGACGATCTGGTACGCGCCCTGGGGGTCAAGGTCAAGACCAACGGCCACTTCACCCGCGTCAACCTGAGCATCCGTCCGCTGCGCCACGGCGCGGCCGGGAGGGCTGAGTTACCCGGATCGCCCGGGGTGCCGCTCTACCTGGTCATCCTCGAAGAAGCCTCCGGCCTCGAATCCGAAGCCATGCCAGCGGCGGACTTGACCGCCGGTTCAGACGCAGACGGCACCGCTGCCGAAGCACGCATCGCAGCGCTCAGGGACGAACTGCGGGCCAAGGACGAATACCTGCAGAGCACCCATGAGGAACTGGAAAGCGCCAACGAAGAGCTCAAGTCCTCGAATGAGGAAATGCAGTCGGTGAATGAAGAACTGCAATCGAGCAACGAGGAGCTGGAAACCTCCAAGGAAGAATTGCAGTCGGTCAACGAAGAGCTGGCGACGGTCAATACCGAGTTGCAAACCAAGGTCAGCGATCTGTCGCGCTCGAATAACGACATGAACAACCTGCTGGCCGGCACCGGCATCGGCACCGTGTTTGTCGACCATCAACTGCGCATCCTGCGCTTTACCCCGGCGGCCAGTGCGATCATCAACCTGATCCTCTCCGACGTCGGGCGGCCGGTCGCGCACCTCGTCTCCAACCTGGTGGGCTACTCCAGCCTGGTCGCCGATACCCAGGCCGTGCTCGATACCCTGATCGCCAAGGAACTCGACGTGCAGACCAGGGCGGGCCAGTGGTACTCGATGCGCATCAATCCCTACCGCACGCTCGACAACGTGATCGAGGGCGCGGTGATCTCCTTTGTCGACATCACGGAGACGGTACAGATACGCGATGCGCTGCGCAAAGCCAACGATCTGCTGCGCCTGGCGGTAGTCGTGCGCGATGCGCACGATGCCATCGCCGTGCAGGACCTGGAGGGCCGCATCCTGGCCTGGAACCCCGCTGCGGTGCGCCTCTATGGCTGGAGTGAAGGCGAGGCCTTGGTGATGAACGTGCGCGACCTGATCCCGCCGGACTTGCGCAAGGATGCGCTGGCCACGATACTTCAACTTGGCCGGGCAGAAATTCTGGCGCCGTACCGTACGCAGCGGATCACCAAAGACGGTGCGCAGATCGACGTCTGGATGACCGCCACCGCCTTGCTCAATGAGGACGGGGAGATGTATGCGATTGCCACATCCGAACGGGGCGTCGAGTCGACCGACCGATTGCCGAGTGCAAGCCCGTAGGTCGGGTTAGCCCGCAGGGCGTAACCCGACCTAAAAGTGGGTCACACGATCCGACGATTGTCGGGTTGACGGGTTATGCCCCGCCGGAAATCCCCAAAGGGGACGCTACGCTAACCCGACCGACGGATCTGCGTATCGACGTGGCTGTACAGGGACGTAGGAGACATTCAATGATCGATAAGAACAAGCCAGCAACAGGCTCTGCGCTGCGCCGGCAGGCCGAGGAGATCCTGCACCGACAGGGCTTGCAGACGCCGGAACAGCTTGCCGCCCTGACACCCGCAGCCGCGCAACACGTAGTGCACGAGTTGCAGGTGCACCAGATCGAACTGGAAATGCAGAACGACGAACTGCGCCAGTCGCAGGTGGCACTCAAAATCGCGCGGGCGCGCTACTTCGAGCTCTATGACCTGGCGCCGGTGGGTTATTGCAGCGTCGGCGAGCCCGGGCTGATCATC
>NZ_JAEUOI010000130.1 GCF_016790145.1 Propionivibrio sp.
TTACATCCATGTCGTCGATCTGGCGCTGGCCCATGTTGCGGCACTGCGCGCGCTGGTCTCACGTGAAGGTCTGCTGGCCGTCAATATCGGCACCGGGCGCGGCTACAGCGTGCTCGAAATGATCGAGGCCTTTGCCCGAGCAAGCGGCAAGGCGGTGCCTTACCGTATCGATGCCCGTCGTCCCGGCGACATCGCGGCCTGTTATGCCGATCCCTCGCTCGCTTCGGACTGTCTTGGCTGGCAGGCCACACGGGACATCAACGCCATGTGCCGCGATGCCTGGAACTGGCAGGTGAACAATCCGCTGGGCTACAAGTCATGACTGATGAAAGTTCATACAGGTGCTGAAGCAGATATGAGAAAGTCACCGTGGGAGTTTTTTTACGTTTGCCTTCCGAAGTCGGCAAGGGCATTTCACGGCAACTCGATTCGCTCAATGATCGTTTGCCGACCGGCAAGGCGGCTTCGTGGAAGCTGAGCGGCATTCGATCAGGCGACAAATTCTGGCGAAACCCCTGATCCCTTGCTATTTAGTGCCTGACAGAAAACCCCCTTTTTTTAAAAATCAGCCCGCCAATTAATTACTTATAAGTCATTATATTACCAAATTATCCCGCTGCACATACCCGTACGTCATTTTCTGCTGCGGCCCGATGAAATTTCCCATTTTGCAGACACGGGTACCCCTGATCTCTAAAAAAAGACCCGTAAAAAGAGGCGTTGTGGGCGTTGGCTACGCCGCCAGTTTGTACGTCGTATCGCGGTCGGCGTAGTTTGCTTTGCGCTTCTCGCGCGCTTTATCCTGTTGCCACAGAATGTCACCGATGCGGTGAATATTTCTTGCCAGCACCGCCAGGGCCACGTAGCGCTTGAAGCCGTCAATGCCATGGTCCGGGCAGACGTCCAGACCATGCACCTCCAACCCGTTGATCGCCGACTCCACCGCCGAGTGCGCACGGCGGGCTTTGACGAATGCCTCGGCACTTTCTTCTTCCTGCGCCTGTTGGCTCAACCGGCCTTTTCTCGGCAAGGCCACTAGCTCCAGTTGCGCTTTCAAGGCGCTCTGATTCGCCGGGGAGTGAAAGCCTTTGTCAAAGCTGCACGCCTTCAAGTCTGGGAAGCGCTGCTGCGCCTGGGTCACCATCGCTACCGCCACTTGATCGTCCGTCAGCTTTTGCATCACCTGATGGTGCAGGATGAATTGGTACTGGTCCTCGAGGATGCACACCTTGACGCCCAGTTCCACCGGGACGCCGGCTTTCCCCTTGCTGATCCATTCGGTGTGGGGTTCAAAGATCGAGAAGACCTTTTCGTCCGGCGCGATGACTTCACCCAGAATGACGCGGCGATGAATCTGGTCAATCTGGCGGTCGGCGTGCGCCATGAACCCTTCGATTTCTGATTTCCGCACCCAAGCGATCAGGTCGGCCAAGCCCTGGGTTTCGATCAGGGTCAGGGTCTGGCGGGCCTTGTCCAGGTACGCTTGGGCAACCTTCAGATACTGCTGATGCACGGTGAGGATGAGCGCTTCGTTTTGCTCGACCCGCTCCGCTGAGGTGGCCTTGCTGCGTTTCTTGTTTTGTGCCGAGCGCATGAGGCGTTTGACGTTCCTGACGTTGTAGTCGTGCTGGCGCCAGTCCGTGAGGCCAAGGTCATCGCACCACTGCGCGGTCAGGGTGATGACCTTGCGCAGGGCATCACTGAGCAGGTTGATGTCGGAGGGGAAGTGCACATTCGTTTCAAGGACAAAGGAGTCGCAGCGCCCACGCAGCGCTTCGCCGTACTTTTTTTTTACCAGGACATGCCCGGATTCAACGACCAGCAGATTGATCTCTTCCAGAAGCTCCGGGGTGAGCAGACTGACGTTGTCCTTGAGCGTCTGGAAGTGGTAGCGGAGAGCGTCAAAGGTGCCGTGCCCAAGTATCTCGCGCAGGGTGTCGTGGTGATTGACGAGTTCGTGCAGGCGGTCGTAGTCGCAGTTCAAATCGAGGCGAATCACGCCGCAGACCAGAATCGGCCACAGCGCCATGCCGGGACGGCCGATGACCTTGCTGACTTGCGGTGCGATCCGGCTTTCAAGCAGCTGGAATATCGACGTGCGCAGTGGAATGTTGGTGTAGAGGAACTGCAAGCCTTTCAGAATCTTGGGGATGTCATCGCGTGATTTGAGGTCGAAAACTATCTTGGAAATGTCGACTTCACCAAAGTGCATCTGGCTATTTTGGACAACTCGCATCGCCGGTCTCCGGAAAAGTCGCATGAGCTTGTCTTGCGGTAGC
>NZ_JAEUOI010000218.1 GCF_016790145.1 Propionivibrio sp.
GCTAAGCTTGTTTTCGCCCGCATTGTCGTCCGCATTGTCGTCAAATCCGAGCCATTCCTGCATCTTGTTGGCCGCTTCCGCCTGCAGGCGGCCGGGTTCCCGCGTCCAGCGGCGCAGGAAGCTCTGGCAGCGCGGGTCGGAGAGCCTGAAGAAATAGTGCTCGGAGTTGCGCAGTTCCGGTTTGGCGCCGGAAATG
Source organism: Propionivibrio sp. (assembly GCF_016790145.1). Lineage (GTDB taxonomy): Bacteria > Pseudomonadota > Gammaproteobacteria > Burkholderiales > Rhodocyclaceae > Propionivibrio. The sequence goes on from NZ_JAEUOI010000218.1 coordinate 197, forward strand.
GCCGAGTACGGGTTCTTCAGATCGTTGGGCGTGTAGGCCGCGCCGCAACTCTCGCAGTTGTCGCCGTATTGATCCATCGCGCCGCACTTGGGACATTCGCCCTTGATGAAGCGGTCGGGCAGGAACATCAGTCTGACCGGGTCGTAGTACTGCTCGATGAGGCGCTTCTCGATCAGGCCGGCGGCTTGCAGGCGAGCATAAATGGCGTTGGCACACGCGCGGGTTTCTTCGGAATGCGTGGTGTAGAAATTATCGAAAGCGACATGGAAGCCGGCGAAGTCGCGCGCATGTTCGCCATGCACCCGCTCGATCAGCGCCTCCGGCGTGATGCCGTCCTTTTCGGCGCGCAGCATGATAGGTGTGCCATGCGTGTCGTCGGCGCAGACGTACCAGCACTCGCTGATTTTCTCCTTGGGCTGCATCTTCTGGAAGCGAACCCAGATGTCGGTCTGAATGTATTCGACGAGATGACCGAGGTGGATGGCGCCGTTGGCATAAGGTAAGGCGGAAGTGACGAGGATTTTGCGGGTCATGGGCGGCGATCCGGAATTCCGGTGAGGTGCTGGAGTTGTTGTTGTAGCCGCTGGCGGCAAAGCATGCATTCTAGCAAAGTGCAGACCTTCACGTTTTAGTTGCGGCATGACCTGAAGGTCAGCCTTCACTGAAACGGGTGTTTTCGCCTTGACCCAGAAAGTCAGACAGGCTGCCCGTTTTAGTTCCGGCATGACCTGAAGGTCAGCCTTCACTGAAACAGGCGCCCTGTCCAGCAAGCCGGACAGGGCGCCTGTTTTCGGGTAAACTAGACAAAATTACTCGGGTATATCAACAAGGAGTGCAGAATGACCGTAACAATTGAAGCCGTGCAGACGGCGCTGAAAAATCTGATTGATCCCAATACGAAGAAGGACTTCGTTTCGACCCGCTCGGCAAAGAACATCAAGGTTGATGGCGACCAGGTGTCGCTCGATATCGAACTTGGTTATCCGGCGAAAACGCAGATCGAGGCCATTCGCAACGCTGTGGTTGCTGCCATCACGGCAATTCCCGGTGTCGCCCGCGTCGACGCCAATGTCAGCTTCAAGATCGTTGCGCACGCCGTGCAGCGCAATCTGAAGCCGCTCAAGGGCGTCAAGAATATCATCGCCGTGGCATCGGGCAAGGGCGGTGTCGGCAAGAGTACGACGGCAGTCAATCTGGCGCTGGCACTGGCGCAGGAAGGGGCGAGTGTCGGCTTGCTCGACGCCGACATCTACGGCCCCTCAATACCGCAGATGCTGGGTCTGGCCGGGCGCCATCCGGAGTCGGAAGACGGTACGTCGATGGATCCGCTACAGGCTTACGGCCTGCAGACGATGTCGATCGGTTACATGATCGATGTTGATGCGCCGATGGTCTGGCGTGGCCCGATGGTCACGCAGGCACTCGAACAGTTGCTTAACCAGACCAGTTGGCGCGACGTCGACTATCTCATCGTCGACATGCCGCCGGGTACGGGCGATACGCAACTGACGCTGGCCCAGAAGGTTCCGGTGACGGGTGCGGTGATCGTCACCACGCCGCAGGATATCGCCTTGATCGATGCGCGCAAGGGTTTGAAGATGTTCGACAAGGTTGGCATCCCGATTCTTGGGCTGGTTGAAAACATGAGTATCCATATCTGCTCGAAGTGCGGCAACGAAGAGCACATCTTTGGCCACGGCGGCGCGGAGAAAATGTGCACGGATTACGATGCCGAATTGCTTGGCTCGCTGCCGCTGGAACTCTCGATCCGCGAACTGGCCGATGCCGGGCGGCCGACCGTGGTCGGTGCCCCGGATTCGCGGGCGGCCGACATCTACCGGGCGATTGCCCGCCGCGTTGCGGTGAAGGTCGCCGAGCGCGCCAAGGACATGAGTGCCAGGTTCCCGAATATCGTTGTGCAGAACACCTGAGCGAGCCTGACCTGCTAACATCTTCCGCGAAGACGCAACGCTGCAAAGCAATCGCAAAGACTCCCGGGGAACCTGCGAGGCAATGCTGGTCACTTGGCCTGGCTCCGTTTCTTTGCGTTAACTTAGCGCTCCTGTGGTCTTTGCGGCGGGTTTTGAAGTTTTTCAGTTGCAAGCCTTCGGAAATCGTAAAATAGCCGGCTTTATTCAACGGTTTCCGGGACTCTGCGATGACCATCAAATCCGACAAGTGGATCCGCCGCATGGCGGAGCAGCACGGCATGATCGAGCCATTCGAAGCGAATCAGGTGCGCGAGATCGACGGGCGCAAGATTGTTTCCTACGGCACGTCGAGTTATGGCTATGACATTCGCTGCTCGAACGAATTCAAGTTGTTCACCAACATCAACTCGACCATCGTCGATCCGAAGAATTTCGATCCGAACTCATTCGTCGAGGTCAATAGCGATTTCTGCATCATCCCGCCGAACTCGTTCGCGCTGGCACGAACCGTCGAATACTTCCGAATCCCGCGCAGCGTGCTCACCGTCTGTCTCGGCAAAAGCACCTATGCACGCTGCGGCATCATCGTTAACGTCACTCCCTTTGAGCCCGAGTGGGAAGGCTATGTGACGCTCGAGTTCTCGAATACCACGCCCTTGCCGGCCAAGATCTACGCCAACGAAGGGATTGCTCAGGTCATTTTCTTCGAAGCCGACGAAGAGTGCGAAACCTCGTACAAGGACAGAGGCGGCAAGTACCAGGGCCAGGTCGGCGTGACTCTGCCAAAAATATAGAGAGGAGTCGGGAGTGAAGAGTTGAAACCTCGGCTCAGCGTCTCCTGTCTTGCTCCTCACTCATCAGTCCTAACTCTTTTCGGGTTCAATCATGCATTTCCATTTTCCTGTCATCATCATCGACGAGGACTTTCGTTCGGAGAACGCCAGTGGCCTGGGTATTCGCGCGCTGGCCGACGCCATCGAGGCCGAGGGTTTCGAAGTGCTGGGGGTGACCAGCTATGGCGATCTGACCTCGTTTGCCCAGCAGCAAAGCCGCGCGTCGGCGTTTATCCTGTCGATTGACGATGAGGAGTTCAGTGCCGGACAGGCGGAAAAAACCATCGCCGAGTTGCGCTCCTTCGTCAAGGAAATCCGCTGTCGCAACGAAGATATCCCGATTTTCCTGTACGGTGAGACACGCACCTCGCGACACATTCCGAACGACGTGCTGCGTGAACTGCATGGCTTCATTCACATGTTCGAGGATACCCCCGAGTTCATCGGCCGTTATGTCGTGCGCGAAGCCAAGACCTATCTGAAGAGTGTGCCACCACCGTTTTTCCGTGCGCTGACGCACTACGCCTCGGACGGCTCGTACTCGTGGCACTGCCCGGGGCACTCGGGCGGCGTCGCTTTTCTGAAGAGCCCGGTGGGGCAGATGTTCCACCAGTTTTTTGGCGAAAACATGTTGCGTGCCGATGTCTGCAACGCCGTCGAGGAACTCGGGCAGTTGCTCGACCACACCGGCCCGGTGGCGGCTTCGGAACGCAATGCGGCTCGCATTTTCAATGCCGATCACCTGTTCTTCGTCACCAATGGAACGTCGACCTCGAACAAGATCGTCTGGCACTCGACCGTGGCACCGGGCGATATCGTCATCGTCGACCGCAACTGCCACAAGTCGATATTGCACGCGATCATCATGACCGGCGCGGTGCCGGTGTTCCTGATGCCGACGCGCAATCATTACGGCATCATCGGCCCGATCCCGAAAGAAGAATTTCTCTGGGAAAACATCCAGAGGAAAATCGATGCCCATCCCTTTGCGCGTGACGTGAAAGCCAAGCCGCGCGTGCTGACCATTACGCAGAGTACCTACGACGGGATTCTCTACAACGTCGAGGAAATCAAGGAGATGCTCGACGGGAAAATCGATACCCTGCATTTCGATGAAGCCTGGCTGCCGCACGCTGCTTTCCACGACTTCTACGGCGATTACCACGCCATCGGCGCCGACCGTCCGCGCTGCAAGGAGTCGATGATATTCTCGACGCAGTCGACACACAAGCTGCTCGCCGGCCTGTCGCAGGCATCGCAGATTCTGGTGCAGAACTCGCAAGACCGCGAACTTGATCGCGATATTTTCAACGAGGCCTACCTGATGCATACGTCAACCTCGCCGCAGTACGCAATCATTGCTTCATGCGATGTGGCAGCGGCGATGATGGAAGCGCCGGCGGGTACCGCGCTGGTTGAAGAATCGATCGCCGAGGCGCTCGACTTCCGCCGCGCCATGCGCAAGGTTGATGAAGAGTGGGGTGCCGACTGGTGGTTCAAGGTCTGGGGTCCGGACGATCTTTCGGAAGAAGGCATCGAAGAGCGCGAGGCCTGGATGCTCAAGCCGGGCGAGCGCTGGCATGGCTTCGGCATGCTGGCCGAAGGCTTCAACATGCTCGATCCGATCAAGGCCACCGTGATCACCCCCGGTCTGGCTGTCGATGGTGACTTTTCCGAGTGCGGCATTCCGGCGGCGATTGTCACCAAGTATCTGGCCGA
>NZ_JAEUOI010000022.1 GCF_016790145.1 Propionivibrio sp.
CGGTTATAAACGATATCGAGCAGACCCTGCATGCCCATGTGCAGGAAGGTCGAATCGCCGATCACGGCGACGATCTTCTTGTCCTTTTCGGAATCGGCACGCCCCTTGTCGAGGCCGAGCGCCATGCCCATCGACGCGCCCATCGAGATGCACGCATCGAGCGCATTCCACGGCTGCCCGAAACCGAGCGTGTAGCAGCCGATATCGCCGGAAATGGTGACATTGCGCAACTGTGCCAGCGTGTAATAGACGCCCAGGTGCGGGCAGGCCACGCACATCGTCGGTGGCCGCGGGAAAACCTGCATCGGCGTTGCCCTGGCCACATTGGCCACGGCGTCCGGCAGCGGCTCGCCGAGCAGGCGGGCGATGGCCGGTTTCAGGATATTGGGCGACAGCTCGCCGCTGCGCGGCAGGATATCCTTGCCACTGACGGCAATGCCCTGCGCCTTGACTTCAATTTCGATCAGCGGCTCGACTTCCTCGACCACCACCAGTCGATCGCACTGCGTGGCGAACTTGCGCACCAGTTCGAAAGGCACCGGGCAGGAAAAGCCGAGCTTGAGCAGCGGTGCGTCGGGGAAACTCTCACGCACATGCATGTACGCCGGACCCGAAGTAATGAAGCCGACCCGCCGGTCTGTCGTTGCCCCCACTCCCGGCTCGATGACGTTGAGTTTTGACACTTCGGCTTCGGCACGCAGCCGGTTCTCGCGCTCGAACATCAGCGGCAGGCGACGGCCGGCGGCACCCGGCACCATCACCCAGCGCGCCACATCCTTGGTAAAGCCGGCGACCGGCTGCGCGCAGCGCTCGCCGACGGTGACCAGTCCCTTGACATGACAGATGCGTGTCGTCAGGCGCAGGATGACCGGCACCTGGAAGCGCTCGGAAAGTTCAAAGGCCGCCAGCGTAAAATCGTAAGCCTCCTGCGAGTCGGACGGTTCCAGCACCGGGACGTGCGCAAAGCGGCCCCAGTAGCGCGAATCCTGTTCGTTCTGCGAGGACGACAGGCCGACATCGTCGGCAATGGCGATCACCAGACCGCCGGCCACACCGGTCAGCGTCATGGTCATCAGCGCATCGGAAGCGACGTTCATACCGACGTGCTTCATCGCACAAAACGCTCGCGAACCGGCCATGGCCGCGCCGAAAGCCACTTCCAGCGAAACCTTTTCGTTGACCGACCACTCGGCGTACAGGTCGGGATAACCCGAAATCACTTCGAGCATCTCGGTCGCCGGCGTCCCCGGATAGGCCGCCGCCACACGTACCCCGGCCTCCCACACGGCACGCGCCACCGCATCGTTACCGGACATCAACAGCCGGCTCTGCGCCGGCGCCGGCCGCGCCACTTCCCTCTCAACTGCCGCCATCATTTTCCCCAATCACCGGACATCGTCAAACCGACGAGCAAGGACGGGATTTTATAACATTCCGGCTCCCGGCCCGTACTGTATTCGATCAAGTCACGGATTGCGGTTGGAGTTTTTACAAGGTAGAGAAGCGCAGCGTATCCACCCTGCAACTTTGGCCAGTGCTGTGCAACGCCGCCCGGAGGTTTGCCTAGTCAATCGGCAAGGCCGTCTTGTATTTGACCTGTTTCAGCGTGATACTGGATCGGATGCTGGCCACGTGCGGGATTTTGGCCAGCCGATCGACGATAAAGCCTTGCAACGCCTTGAGATCGCGCGCGACGACACGCAGCAGATAGTCCGAATCGCCGGTCATCAGGTAACACTCCATCACCTCGGGGTAGCCCTCGATGATTTCCTCGAAGGCACGCAAGGCCTGGCCAACCTGCTTCTCCAGACTGACCTGGATGAACACCGACACATCCAGCCCCAGCGCTTCCGGGTCGAGCAGCGTCACATAGCCGCGGATGACGCCGCTCGCCTCAAGGTCGCGCACCCGTCGAAGACACGGCGCCGGTGAAAGATTTGCCGCTTCGGCCAGTGCGACATTAGTGATTCGCGCGTCATTCTGCAATCGATTCAGCAGGCGGATGTCGAATGGATCGAATTCCGGCAGTTTGCGTTTATTGCGCATGGCTTCCCTTTTCGTCTCTTTTATTGCTGCCAGCGATCTATAGGTTGCTTAATTGGCAACAAAACGACATCAGCTTACTTCTACAATGTTTTATCGACAAGATCCTTCAGACTGGCGACAACAAGGAGACTACAAATGAATCAGGTCATCGCAGGCCATCTTTTGGCCAACGACAGCGTGGACGAAGATCGGGATGAAACCCTGGACTGGCTGGCCAGCCTGGCCGATGTCATCGAGCGTGACGGATTGCCGCGTGCGGAGTTCCTGCTGGACCGGCTGATCGAGTCGGGCCGCCGGGCGGGCGGGCGCTTCCATACCCTGCACACGACGCCTTACCGCAACACGATTCCGGTCGCCGCGCAATTGCCCTACCCCGGCGACCTCGATCTGGAGTCGAGAATTACCGCGATCCATCGCTGGAATGCCCTGGCCATGGTGATGCGCGCCAATCAGGCCTATCCGGAACTGGGTGGCCACATTGCCACCTATGCCTCGATCGCCGACCTGTTCGAGGTCGGTTTCAACCATTTCTTCCGTGCCGCCAGCGACAGCCATCCGGGCGACCTGGTTTATTTCCAGCCGCACGCCGCGCCGGGCGTCTATGCGCGCGCCTTCCTCGAGGGACGTCTCTCCGAGGATCAGCTCAAGTACTTTCGGCGCGAGGTGTCGGGGGGCAGCGGCGGCGGGCTCTCTTCCTATCCGCACCCGACGCTGATGCCGAATTTCTGGCAGTTCCCGACCGGGTCGATGGGGCTGGGCCTGCTGACGGCGATTTATCAGGCGCGCTTCCAGCATTATCTGCAACATCGCGAGATGATGCCGGCCAGCGACCGCAAGGTATGGGCTTTTGTCGGCGACGGTGAGATGGACGAACCGGAATCGCTGGCCGGTATCTCGCTCGCCGCGCGCGAGCAACTGGACAACCTGATCCTGGTCGTCAATTGCAACCTGCAGCGTCTCGACGGGCCGGTGCGCGGCAACGGCAATATCGTGCAGGAGCTGGAGACCCTGTTCGCCGGTGCCGGCTGGAACGTCATAAAGTGCCTGTGGGGCAGCAACTGGGACGTGCTGTTCGCCCGCGACCGCGAGGGCTGGATTCTCAAGCGCATGGCCGAGGCGGTCGACGGCGAGTTCCAGAAGCTCTCGGCCACCGACGGGCATTACAACCGCGAACACTTCTTTTCGCGCTATCCCGAACTCGCCGCGCTGGTCGCCAACATGTCGGACAAGGACATCGACGCGCTGATGCGCGGCGGCCATGACCCGGTCAAGGTATACGCCGCGTATACCGCCGCAGTTGGCCATCGCGGCCAGCCGACGGTCATTCTGGCGCAGACCACCAAGGGCTACGGCATGGGCGCCTCCGGCCAGGGCGCCAACACCTCGCACCAGACCAAGAAGCTGGCTAGCGACGATCTGCGGCACTTCCGCGACCGCTTCGGCCTGCCGCTGTCCGACGAGGATCTGGACGCCGCACGCTTCTTCCATCCCGGCGAAAACAGCCGTGAAGTACGCTACCTCAAGGCACGTCGCGCCGAGCTTGGCGGTTTCGTTCCGCAACGCCGCCAGCAGTGCACCGCCCTCGGCGTAGCGACGCCGGATCTGTATTCCGCCTTACATGCCGATTCGGGCGAGCGCAGCTTTTCCACGACCATGAGCTTCGTGCGTCTGCTCACCCGGCTGATGCGCGATGGTGAACTGGGCGCGCGCGTGGTGCCCATCGTCGCCGACGAGGCGCGCACCTTTGGCATGCAGGACATGTTCCGCCAGTTCGGAATCTATTCTCCCTGGGGTCAGCGCTATACGCCGCAGGACTCCGATCAGTTGAATTTCTACCGAGAGGATGTGCAAGGCCAGATTCTCGAGGAAGGCATTTCAGAGGCGGGCTCGCTGAGCTCGTGGATCGCTGCCGGAACGGCATGGTCGCACAGCGCGCAGCCGATGCTGCCGTTTTACATCTTCTATTCGATGTTCGGCTTCCAGCGCGTTGCCGACCTGATGTGGAACGCGGCCGACTGCCAGGCGCGCGGCTTCCTGCTCGGCGCCACGGCCGGCCGCACGACGCTGTCGGGCGAGGGTTTGCAGCACGAGGACGGACAAAGCCAGGTCTATGCCGCGACCATCCCGACCTGCCGCGCCTACGATCCGGCCTACGCTTACGAAGTGGCGGTGATCGTCGAGGACGGCGTGCGCCGGATGATGAGCAGACGCGAGAATGCCTTCTACTACCTCACACTGTACAACGAGAATTATCCGCATCCGGCCATGCCGGCGGGCGTTGAAGAGGGAATCCGCCGCGGCATTTACCTGCTGCGGCGTTCGACGCTGGACGATGCAAGGCCGCGCGTGCAGTTGATTGGCAGCGGCAGCATCCTGCGCGAAGTACTGGCCGCCGCTGCCGGTCTGGAAGACGACTTCGGCATCGCCGCCGATGTCTGGAGCGCGACCAGCTTCGGCGAACTGCGCAAGGACGGCATCGCCTGCGAGCGCTGGAACCTCCTGCATCCGGCTGATCCGCCCCGCGTCCCGTACCTTGCGGAACAGTTGAACGGCCATCGCGGCCCGGTGATTGCCACCAGCGACTTCATTCGCGCCTACCCCGACCTGATCCGCAATTGGGTTCCCGGCCGCTACACGGTACTTGGCACCGACGGATTCGGGCGTTCAGACACCCGTCTGGCGCTACGCGACTTTTTCGAGATCGACGCGCGCTACATCGCCCTGGCGGCACTCAAAAGCCTAGCCGACGAGGGCCAGATCAATCGCGATTCGCTCGCCGACGCCGTTACCCGCCTCGGCATCGATGCCGACAAACCAAGCCCGCTAAGCTGCTGAGGCGTCGTGCCGTAAATAGAAAAAATCGAAGCTTGGGAACTGGATTTGCACTGCTTTTACGCTGGAAAAAAATGCGAGCAAAACTCGCTCTACCACCCGTTGCTGTTCGCTTGGTGCCGGATAATGAGGATCAAAGGGGATCGGCTCGAACTAACTGAAACACAGCGACCCAAAATACAGAACAGCAGATTCCTTTGCCACTTTTATTATGAACCTGCCCCTTCAATCCTTTTAACGTGCCAACCGGTCCAGCGTAAGCTTCACGTAAACCCGATCTCTTCAACCTCCGAATCAACTGCCGCGTTTGGCAATCAGCACTTCGAGGTATTCACCGGGCACTACCAGCGACGCGGAGCCGGCCACGTTGAAACGTTCAAGCAACGCGGTGATGTCTTTCTCAAGCGCGTTCTGCCCGGCCTCATCGAGCGCGGCAAATGCCTTGAGCGTCGGCCCGTAATAATCGCGAAAGATCTGCAGCCAGTGCGCAGCGGAGCGGTAACGGAAATTGAAGTGCTTGCGCACCGTGCGTATGTCAGCCGCCTGGGCGCCGAACAGCTCGACGATGTGCGGTTCGGTGCCCCACAGTGCAGGCGATTTCAGACCGGCCGGCGGGGGAAGGTAAGCGCCAATGGTCTTGAACAGCTGGCCGATAAAGCCTTCGGGGGTCCAGCTCGCCAGACCGATGCGTCCTCCCTGCCGCACTACGCGCAACATTTCGCGTGCCGGCCGTGTGTGATCCGGAGTGAACATCGAGCCGAACGTCGATAGCACGACGTCAAAGCGGCCGTCCTCGAACGGCAAATCCTCGGCGTCGGCCCATTGGAAGTCTACATTCAGGCCCTCGGCCTCAGCGCGTGCGCGACCTTTGTCCAGCAACTCCGGCACATAATCGGTCGATGTGACATCGGCAAAGCGCCGGGCCGCGGCGAGCGTGGCATTGCCGTTCCCGGCTGCAACATCGAGCACGCGCTCGCCGGCACGTATATCCGCCGCTTCGGCTAGCGTTTCTCCAACGATTTGCAGCGTAACGCCGATGACGGAAAAGTCACCGCTGGCCCAAGTTGCCTGCTGGCGTTGCTTGATTGTCGCGAAGTCTGGCGTGGTGGGGCTAAGTTGCTTTTCCATCGTGGAGGGGCACAAAGCTAGATTGGTCATGTCTAATTCTCCTTTAGGGGTAAGTGGGTCGATAGGTTCACTGGGGTGAACGGCTTCGATTATTCGCCTCGCACATTGGTGATACTTGATCGGGCGTCGTGCTCATTTGTCCGTTCGTCCTGCGTTGTATGTTGGCTTGGCTGAACGTCCAAGGCACTTGCCCGATTGTCCGGGAGATCGTCCATGACCACCGATACGCTATCTGATGTGCTGCGCTTGGTAAGGCTGCGTGGCGCGGTTTTCTACCACGTGAGCTTTGGGCACGAATGGGCTGTGGAGGCACCGACCGCGAAAGAGATCGCCGATGCCGTAATCCCCGGTGCCGAGCATGTGATCGAGTATCACGTACTGACCAAGGGCCGGGGTTGGGCGGCAATCTTGGGCGAACCGCCCGTGATGCTGGAGTCCGGCGACATCGTGATGTTTCCTCACGGCGACGCGCACGTGCTCTCAAGTGCTCCCGGTCTGCGGCCCAGCCGAATGGAGCCAGAGTGGGTCTATGCCACGCGCGACGACCCCAAGCCGATTCCAGTCGTGTTTCAATCGCTACATGAATTTTCATATGGAACGCCCGCGCCGGAATCGGTGAGCAATGTCGTGTGCGGCTTCCTAGGGTGTGACCTGCGACCTTTCAATCCGCTGATCGCCGCGCTACCTCACCTGCTGCATCTGCCTGCAACGGGTGGCGCCGCATGGATTGGCCAGATGCTGCAACAGGCGGTTAGCGCATCGCAGGACAAGCGGCCCGGAGGCGAGGCAATGCTTGAGCGCATCAGCGAAATGATGTTCGTTGATGCCGTTCGCCGCCATGTTGAACGGCTGCCCGAAGAGAGCACCGGTTGGCTTGCGGGATTGCGCGACCGACAGGTGGGGCGTGCCCTTGCCCTGCTCCATGATAGGCCGGCGCATGCCTGGACGATAGAGGCGTTGGCGAACGATGTCGCGCTATCCCGCTCGGCATTTTACGACCGGTTTGTCGGGCTGGTCGGCCAGCCGCCCATGCATTACCTCACGCAATGGCGGATGGCAGTCGCGGCGACGCTGCTGCGTCAGAGTCGTGCGCCGGTCGCGTCAATCGCTCTCGATGTCGGTTATGAATCCGAAGCCGCATTCACGCGTGCATTCAAGCGTCAGGTCGGAACACCGCCTGGCCGATGGCGGCGAATTCAGAACGGCGAGTAGGAGCGATTTCTGCTCCGAAGACAGGTTAAATCCGACGGCTGGGAAGCGCTTAACTCCGGGCCAACCGGGTTTCCAGTCACTGGATGTAGAGCGACAGCGCGAAGCAGCCGACCCAGTAGATGACACCGATGAAGAGATAACCTTCGAGGAAATACGCTCGCCATTCGGCGTCGCCGGCGATGGCCAGCGAAAGCGAACCGACGAGGACGGCATCGGCGATTCCTGGCGCGCCATTTCCTCGGAAGTGGCGCCGATCCTCAAGCCGGCGATTGCCAGGATCGGGTCATGAGCCGGTAAACCAGCCGTCAGAACGCGCTGCCGATCACCTGGAAATTGATTGCGTAATTGCGTGGCTGCAAGGGAACCTCATCGAGCCCGTAACCGAAGGTCAGCCGGGCGAAGACGTGTTTGCCCAGGGTGGCGTTCATTCCCCAGCCGACGCCCCGCAGTGACTCATGATCGTCGAGCGTACTGTTCGGCGGGCGGAAGGGTTTGAC
>NZ_JAEUOI010000099.1 GCF_016790145.1 Propionivibrio sp.
TTCGAGGGGGCCGAAGAAACCCTGGCCCTCAAGGTCATCGCACGCTCTCTGATAGACGCCGTGTAGGTAGGTCCGGCTTCAATCCGATACTGAGTCACACCCAAGGCAAGATTCATGTCGCAAGTGGTTCCAGGGAGAACGACAGGAAAGACATGGGCAAGAACTAGATTGATGAGTAAATTTTAAGATCGAGAGACGTCTCTTGATCAGAAAAAGGGGATAGTCATGGTTGCCGGTCAGAAAAAACGGGATCAGCCTTGGTTGATGCGGACCTATAGTGGTCACAGCTCGGCCAAGGCATCCAATACGCTTTATCGTACCAATCTTGCCAAGGGCCAGACCGGATTATCGGTAGCCTTCGATCTGCCGACGCAGACCGGCTACGACGCCGACAATGTCCTGGCCAGGGGCGAGGTCGGCAAGGTCGGCGTGCCGATATCGCATATCGAGGACATGGATCAGTTGTTCGACCAGATACCGCTCGATCAGATGAACACGGCGATGACCATCAATGCCACGGCGCCATGGCTGTTGGCGCTATACATCGGCCTCGCGCAGCGGCGTGGCATTGATCCCAAAAAACTGAGCGGTACCACGCAGAACGACATCATCAAGGAATATCTCTCGCGCGGCACCTATATCTATCCGCCGGGCCCCTCGATGCGGCTGATCGCCGATACGATCAACTACACCATCACACATGTTCCAAAGTGGAATCCGACCAATATCTGCAGTTATCATTTGCAGGAAGCGGGTGCTACACCGGTTCAGGAACTGGCCTACGCCCTATGCACCGCGATGGCGGTTCTCGACCGGGTCAAGGCGACCGGCGTGATCACGCCTGATCAGTTTCCGCAGGTCGTCGAGCGCATCTCGTTCTTTGTCAATGCCGGCATACGTTTCGTTGAAGAGTGCTGCAAGCTACGGGCGTTCGGCGAAATGTGGGACGAAATGACCTTAAACCGCTACCAGGTTGCAGATCCAAAGCTGCGCCGGTTCCGTTATGGCGTGCAGGTCAACTCCCTGGGGCTGACCGAGCCGCAGCCGGAAAACAATGTGCAGAGAATCGTTCTGGAAATGCTGGCGGTGGTGCTCTCCAAAGGCGCCAGAGCCCGTGCCATCCAGCTCCCTGCCTGGAACGAGGCCATGGGCCTGCCGCGTCCCTGGGATCAGCAATGGGCGTTGCGCATACAGCAGGTGATGGCGTTCGAAACCGACCTGCTGGAGTATGCAGATATCCTGGATGGGTCGCCGGTGATTGCCGCCAAGGTCAGCGAGCTGATCGAGGGCGCCAGGACGGAAATTGCCAATGTCGAAGCCCAGGGCGGGATTGTTGCGGCGATCGAGTCCGGCTACATCAAGCGCGAACTGGTCGGCAGCCACATGAACCGCCTGCGCGCGATCGAGTCGGGCGATCTGAAAATCATCGGCGTTAACTGCTTCCAGGAAACGGCCGAATCGCCACTGACCCTGGGTAGTGATGGCAGCATCATGAAAACCAATCCGGCGGCCGAGCGTGAGCAGATCGAACGCCTGCAGGCGCATCGAAAGAGCCGCAACGATGCCGAAGTCAGGGCCGCCTTGCAGGGACTCGCCGATGCCGCCAAAAGCGACGAGAACATCATGCCCAGTTCGATTCGCTGTGCGATGGCGGGAGTTACTACCGGCGAATGGGGAGATTCCTTGCGTGCGGTTTTCGGCGAATTCAGGCCACCGACGGGTATCGACATTTCAATCGACAGCCGCGAAGTACTCGGCAAGAAGGATCAGGTCACCGAGCTCAGGACACGAGTCGCCAACACCGGCACCGCCTTGGGACGTCCGCTCAAGCTGTTGGTCGGCAAACCGGGGCTGGACGGGCACTCCAACGGTGCGGAGCAGGTTGCCGTCAAGGCCAGGGATGTCGGCTTCGAGGTCGTCTACGACGGCATCCGCCTGACCCCGCAACAGATTGCCCAGGCGGCGCAGGAGGAAGGGGTGCATATGGTGGGGCTGTCGATCCTTTCGGGAAGCCACATGGAACTGGTCGAAGCGGTTCTGCAGGAAATGCGCACGCGCGATCTGGCTACAGTGCCGGTGATTGCCGGTGGAATCATTCCCCAGGAGGATGCTGAAAAGCTTCTTTCGCAAGGAGTGCACGCCATTTATACGCCCAAGGATTTCAGCCTGAATACCATTATGGCGGACATGGTGGATGTGATCCGTGAATGCAACGGGCTCGAACGGCTTGGATTGCTGCAGTGATGGAGAAATGACTCAGGCGAACCTTCCCGATCCGGAGCAGTTGGCTTTGCGGATACAGCGCGGCGAGCGGGCAGCAGTTGCCAGCGGCTTGAATCTGCTGGACAACAAACTGGCCGATGCACGGTCCCGCTCGGCACGGCTGCTGGCGGCGCTTTCCGGCGAGCGCTGGCTGAATGACGGCCACCTTATCGGGGTAACCGGCCCTCCCGGCGCCGGGAAATCATCGCTGGTTTGCGCGATGATCAGGGAGTGGCGCCTCTCGGGAAGGACGGTCGGAGTGCTTGCGGTGGATCCTTCCAGTCGCCCCGAACTGGGCGGTGGCGCCCTGCTGGGAGATCGCATCCGCATCAAAAATTCGTCTCATGACGAGGGTCTGTTCATCCGCTCGCTGGCCAATCGCAACCAGTTGGGCGGGGTGGCGAGCGAGGTTTGGCCGATGAGCGGGCTGATGCTCGCCTGCTTCGACATCGTGGTGATCGAGACGGTCGGCGTCGGCCAGACCGAAATCGATATTGCCGAAATCGCCGACACGGTCTGTTATGTGGCGCAACCGGCTTCGGGTGACGCAATCCAGTATCTGAAGTCTGGTATTATCGAAATCCCGGATGTTTTCGCGGTTAACAAGTCCGACTTGGGCGCCCCGGCACGCAAGACGGCCGCAGAAATCGCTCGTAGTGCACCTCGGCAGGATCGTCGGGAGGATTGGGATTACCCGGTGTGTCTGGTCAGCGCGTCAATGAATACAGGGATCAAGCAATTACAGGATCATATCGACAGGCACCGCGGCTTTCTGGTCAATGCCGGCTTGCTGGGCAAACAACGTACCCGCCATCACAAGGCCTGGGTTATGCGCTTGTTGAAAGAGGAATTCGGAACCTTCGGGCTGGATCTGGCCGGTGGTCTCGCCGCTATTGGCGAGCGCCTGAGCGAAAATCGATCCGGTCAGTTTGCAGAATACGAGCGTATGCGACAGCATATTCTCTCAAGATTCAAGTCGGACAATTCATCCAGCAACATAACCATAAAGGAGCATCATCATGAGCAAGCAGTTATATAACCTAGGCGATCAGCCCCCGTTGGGCGAAGTTCCGGAAAAAATGCACGCCTGGCTGATTCGCGCCGACCGCTTTGGCAAGCCGATGGACGCGTTTCAGAAGGAAGTAGTGACTACGCCTTCCATCGCCGATGACGAAGTGCTTGTATATGTGATGGCGGCGGGAATCAACTACAACAACGTGTGGGCGGGAATGGGCATTCCGGTCAATGTCATCGGTGCCCGCAACAAGGCCGGCGAACCCGAAGACTTCCATATCGGCGGCAGCGATGCGTCCGGCATCGTCTACAAGGTCGGCAAGGACGTTACCAACGTCAAAGTGGGTGACGAAGTGGTGATGCATTGCGGCACTTACAATCGCAATTGTGAGTGGGTCAAAGGCGGCGGCGATCCGATGTATTCGCCGTCCTTCAAGATCTGGGGGTATGAAACCAATTACGGCAGTTTTGCCCAATTCACCCGCGTCCAGGCGCAACAGTGCATGCCCAAGCCCAAGCACATGAACTGGGAAGAGGCGGCGGCCTATACGCTGGTCGCGGCGACTGCCTGGCGGATGCTTCATGGCTGGGAAAGCAGTTCCGTCAAGAAGGGCGACGTGGCCTTGATCTGGGGTGGCGCAGGCGGCCTCGGCTCGATGGCGATCCAGATCGCCAAGGCGGTTGGCGCGACCTCCGTGGCCATGGTTTCAGGCGAGGACAAGTTTGATTATTGCATGAAGCTGGGAGCCAAAGGGTGCATAAACCGCAATGAGTTCGATCACTGGGGCATGTTGCCGCACTGGAAGGACAACGCCGGCTATGCCAAGTGGTTGAAGGGCGTGCGCTCCTTCGGCTCGAAGATCTGGGAAGTGCTGGGCGAAAAGCGTGCCCCGAACGTTGTCTTCGAGCATCCGGGCGAATCCACCATCCCGAGTTCGATTTTTGTTTGCGAGACCGGCGGTATGGTCGTTGTCTGTGCTGGCACCTCCGGCTACAATGCGACCGTCGATCTGCGCTACCTGTGGATGCGGCAGAAGCGCCTGCAAGGCTCGCATTTCGCCAATACCGTGCAATGTAACGAGATGAACCAATTGGCACTGCGTGGCCAGCTTGATCCCTGCATGTCGCGGGCGTTCACCTACGAAGAGCTGCCGGTTGCGCATCAATTGATGGCCGACAACAAACACCCGCACGGCAACATGTCGGTGCTGATCGGCGCCACCCAGTTCGGCCTGGGCGTCAGCGGCAAGCCGGCCGTGACCATGGTGCATCCGACGCTGCCCAAGGGCGACGTGCATACCACGCCGCATCCGTACCCGATGTCCGAACCCTTACCCAGTATCGAACAGGCCGAGGCGATCACCATCGCCGACGATGGCAGCAAGGTACGAGATCTGATGCATGCCGGAATCATCTCCTGTACGCCGGACGATACGGTCGGAACAGTGGCCAAGATCATGGTGGACAAGGAGATTCATGCGGTGGTGGTCATGGAGCAAGGCAAGGCCACCGGCGTCGTGTCGCAGACCGACATGGTACTGGCGCGGCAGGGCCGGACACCGGATCAGGCGCGCTCGATGCGGGCCAGCGAGATCATGACCCCTGGTTGCGCGACCTGCGATGCGGATATGCTGTTGAGCGATGCGGTCAGCCTGATGACGGGCCGGCGTATGCATCGCCTGGTGGTGACCGAGAAGGATCAGCCGGTCGGCGTGATCTCCATGACTGACGTGGTGCGCAAGATCATCGGCGGGTAATACCGTATCTCAACACTCTCCCACAACCCGATTCAGGTTTCCTGAATTGGGCTTGTGGGAAGTCGGCCGATAGGCGTAACACGGGCTTCCAGCTCCCAGTTTGATGTGGGCTGAAAGCCCGTTTAACGTTGGTACAACTCAGAACGAAGTTCTGTTCCAGGGTCCAGCACGTCATCGTCCGCGTGCCCCTGCTTCAAGGAATGATTCCAGCATGAAATACCTGCCTGAACTGTTTGCCGCCAATGCCCGCTGGGCCGAGGAGATGCGAGCTGTCGATCCTGACTTTTTTGCTGGACTGGCCGCACTGCAAAGTCCGGCTTACCTGTGGATCGGCTGTTCAGATAGCCGCGTTCCGGCCAATCAGATCACCGGTCTGAAACCGGGCGAAGTCTTCGTTCACCGCAACGTCGCCAATGTGGTGGTGCATACCGATCTCAACTGCCTGTCGGTGATGCAATACGCCATCGAGGTTCTCAAGGTCCAGCACATCATCGTTTGCGGTCACTACGGCTGCGGTGGCGTCCGCGCCGCATTGGAAGGGCCGTCCCATGGCCTGATTGACAACTGGTTGCGTCATATTGAGGATATCCGTGACTGGCATAGCGATTTCCTGACGGCGCTGCCGGACGACACCGCCCGCTGGCGCGCATTATGCGAACTCAATGTCATTGAGCAGGTGCGCAACGTCGCCCGCACCACGCTGGTCGGCGATGCCTGGAAAAGAGGTCAACCACTGGTTTTGCATGGCTGGATTTACGGTCTGGAAGACGGTCACCTGCGCGACTTGCAAACCTCTCTGAAATCAGGTTCCGAACTCGATACGGTGATTGCCCAGGCCGTAGCGTCGTCGCGTTCGCGCTATGTGGCTCATTGAAGCGAAGACCGTCCATCACCAGGGGAAACGATCCAACTGCCCCGGTGCGACGCACTCCCCTTCCTTTTCCAGGGAGGGCTATGCAAAACTCCCTCCTTGTCCTTCAGGACTGAGATGGTTTTTTTGAAACAATGGAGAATTTCATGCCATGCTAGCCATCGTCTGCCATGAACTCACCGGCCCCTCGGCGTTGCGGCTGGAGGAGATTGCCGATCCTCGCCCCGGTCCCGGCCAGGTGCGTATCCGGGTGCGGGCCTGCGGGGTCAATTTTGCCGATAGCCTGATCACTCGCGGTCAGTATCAAAAGCAGCCGCAACCGCCCTTCAGTCCGGGCTTTGAAGTGTCCGGCGAGGTACTGGAACTGGGCGCCGGCGTGAAAGGGGTGGCCATCGGTGACCGGGTAATCGCCATGACGCCGCACGGAGGCTATGCCGAACAGGTCATCGCGGATAGCAAGCGCTGTGTGCCGATGCCGGCGGCCATGACGTGGGAGCACGGAGCCGCTTTCCCCGTGGTATTCGGTACATCGCATGTTGCCTTGTGGCATCGGGCGCGCTTGCAGGCCGGTGAAACGCTGGTGGTGCATGGTGCATCCGGCGGCGTCGGATTGACCGCTGTCGCCATTGGCAAGCAATTGGGGGCGACGGTCATTGCTACGGCCAACGGTCCGGGAAAGCTGGAAGTAGCCCGCGCACACGGCGCCGACCATCTGATCGATTCCAGCCAGGAGGATGTGCGGGCGCGGGTCAAGGAATTAACCGATGGTCGTGGCGCGGACGTTGTTTACGATCCGGTGGGCGGTGAGTCGTTCGCCGCTTCACTGCGCAGCATCGCCTTTGAAGGGCGCATCCTGATCATTGGTTTTGCGGGCGGGAGCGTGCCACAGATTCCCGCCAATCACCTGCTGGTCAAAAATGTGGACGTGATCGGCCTTAACTGGCCAGCTTATGCGGAATTGAATCCCCAGGTGATGACCGAAAGTTTCCAGACGCTGATTCACTGGTATCTGGAAGGCGCGATCAGGCCGCATGTCTCGGCGATCTATCCGCTGGAACAGGCGCTCGAAGCGCTCAACCAGGTTGTGACACGAAAATCAACCGGTAAAGTCGTCATTACGACGAATTAGATTGATTATCCTTAAAGGCAAATTGTCAGCTACCCGAGGCTTTCCGGATCGCTTCGCGAATCTGCGGCAGCGCTGCTTGAGCCGCTTTTTCACCCTCAAGGATCGAGTCGTGGCGAGCCACAAAATCGGTTGATCCGATATTGCCGACCTGTGGGCGGATGACGACATCGGCTTCCTTGAGTTCGTAGCGGGCGAGGTTCTGGCCCATGATGGTGAAGGTTTGCAGAAGGATGTCGAGCGTGCCCCGCACAGGCTGGTTGACGGGGCGTGCCGAGATGTCGACGGCAATCACCACGTTGGCGCCCATTTGCCGCGCGCTGCTGACCGGGATCAGGCTTGACAGGCCGCCATCGACATATTCGTGGCCGTTGATGCTGACCGGCCTGAAGACGCCGGGTACGGTTGCCGAGGCGCGTACGGCCATGCCGGTGTTGCCGGTTCGGAAGAGGATGCTCTCACCGCTGTTCAGATCAGTGGCCACAACACCCAGCGTTTTCTTCAGGCTTTCGATCGGGCGCTGCGCAACGGCGTCATTGACGAACTGCTGGAGTCCCTCGCCTTTGAGCACGCCGCGATCAGGTACCGACCAGTCGCTGAGCTTTGATTCGTCGAGCTTGTGCGCCAGTTTCTGCAACTCGAAACCGGTGTTTCCTGCCGCATAGAGCGCGCCAACAACAGCACCGGCACTGGTGCCGACGATGATGTCGGGAACGATGCCCTGGGCTTCCAGGACTTTGATCACGCCGATATGGGCAAATCCTCGCGCTGCTCCGCCGCCCAGCGCTAGGCCTATTTTGACCGGCTTTGGCGTGACCGGAAGGGGTGCGGGTTGTTTTGATGCGCAGCCCGAAATAACCAGGGCGGCAAGGGCGGCGATCAGTGTTGGAAAATGGCAGTGGCGCATGCTTTTCTCATTGGGTGAGCCGGGATTGTAATTCCAATTCCAGGCCAGCCAACACATTGTTGTCTTTGATCCTGGCGATTTGCTGACGTGTAGCCTCACCAAGGTCGTGCTACTGCGCACGATGGTTGGTCGGGGTGCCGCCTTGCGTTTCGTTCGATTCGTCCGCCAGTTTCTGCGTGACACGTTCTTCCGGAATATTCAGGCGTGATAGTAACGTTTCACGTTTGATATGCAGCAGCTTTTCGATGGCGGCGAGGTCATCCGGTAGTGCGGCATCGCGCCAGTTGCTGGTCGAGTGGCGGGCAAGGTTGACCGCCAGGGTCACGTTTTGCACGCGGGACAGGTGGGCATTGGCGTCGTCCATCAGCGTGTTGAGCAATTCGGGCAGATGCCAGGCCGCGCACAGTGCCAACTGTAGATCAACCAGACGGATGCCGAGAACCTGTTCCTGCGCGCTCACACTGCGCAGTGTTTTGTCGGCCTGCTGTCGGTCGCGAATCTCGATGGCCAGTGCGGGGGCAAAACACCACAGCAGAATCTCCGCAAGGTCATGGAGCAAGGCAGCCAGGGCGACTTCCTCGACGTTCATGTCGTGCCGGTCAAAGGCCCAGTCATGGGCGTAATGCGAGGCTCGCTGAACTCGGCGAATGACCTGCAACACGCCGAGCAAGGCCTGTGGTTCGCTCTTGAGCATGGCTTCGATGGTGAGCGGTGTTTCGAATCGGCTGAAGAAGGGCTCGATGCCGAGCATCATGACGGCATTGGCGATGGTCGTAATGTCGGAGCGCAGATGCTTGCCCCGGAAAGGCTGTATGCAGCCCAGCACACGGACGGCCATGAGCGGATCCTGTAGCACGATAGCGGCGATATCGCGGCCGTTGATGTTGTCAATGTTCAGGCGCGCCTCTTCGAGCCGGCGCGCCGTCTGCCGCAGAATCGGCATTTCTGCGTTGCTGAAGAAAGTTACCCAGGCTTCAAGGTCTTGCAGCGGCTGATTGAGCATGGGCCTCGACTTCAAAAAGCTCGAAAAAACGCTGACGACCTGTTCGTGATCAGCGTACCGATTGTAGGCGCATGGTACCTGCAGCTTCGGCCACCCGCAAGCCGGAGCCTTGTCCAGACGGAACCTTGTTCTGAGCCTTGTCCAATTTCACCCATGAGCCCGGGCATTCTGCCGGCCGAAAGACTGGCGGGCGCAGATCCTGATCCAGAAATACAGGCGCTTGATGCCTGGTTCGAAGAAACCGCGTCGGCTGTCTTCCTGCTTTGGGCGTAATACCTTAAAATCATCAGTTAACCCTTCACACCACACAAGCAAGCCACCTACTCCATCAACGCTTAACGCTCATGCCTGGATTGGAATGAACTCCGAACAGCTCAGCAATTGATGGCAACCGACTACGGACGCGAGGAAATTATGCAAAGAGAATCAATGGAATACGATGTCGTTATCGTCGGTGGCGGTCCGGCTGGGTTGTCTGCAGCGATCCGCCTGAAGCAACTTGCGGTCGAGAAGGGCGGCGAGATCAACGTTTGCCTGATCGAGAAAGGCGCCGAAATCGGTGGTCACATACTCTCCGGAGCGGTGATGGACCCACGCGCGCTGGCCGAACTCTTTCCCGACTGGCAGGCGCTGGGCGCACCGCTCAAAGCGCCGGTCAGCGAAGACCGGTTTCTCATGCTCAAGGAGGGCGGCAGTTCGCAAATCCCTAACTGGATGTTGCCCGGCTGCTTCCACAACGAAGGCAACCACGTTATCAGTCTGGCCAGCCTATGCCGCTGGCTCGGCCAGCAGGCTGAAGAGTTGGGAATCGAGATCTACCCTGGATTTGCCGGCGCCGAAGTGCTCTACAACGAGGACGGTTCAGTCAAGGGCGTGGCCACTGGTGACATGGGTGTGCTCAAGGACGGTAGCCAGGGTCCGGCCTACCAGCCCGGAATGGAGCTGCACGCCAAATACACCCTGTTTGCCGAAGGATGTCGCGGCCAGCTCGGCAAGCAACTCGAAGAAAAATTCAATCTGCGCGAAGGCACCGACCCGCAGGTGTACGGCATCGGCCTCAAGGAGCTATGGGAAATCAAGCCGGAGAAACACCAATCCGGGCTCGTTATTCATACCGGTGGCTGGCCGCTCGATAATCATACCTATGGTGGCGGCTTCATGTACCACATGGAAGACAACCTGGTGGCCGTCGGCTTCGTCACCGGGCTTGGCTACAGCAATCCCTATCTGTCGCCCTACGAGGAATTCCAGCGCCTCAAGACGCATCCGGACCTGCGCGTATTTCTTGATGGTGGTAAACGCATAGCTTACGGCGCCCGCGCGATCACCGCAGGGGGGCTTCAGTCCTTGCCCAAACTGGTATTTCCCGGTGGCGCGCTGATCGGCGACGATGCCGGTTTCCTCAATGCCTCGCGCATCAAGGGCTCACACTGCGCGATCAAGACCGGCACGCTGGTTGCAGAAGCTTGCTTCGACGCCGTTGTTGGCGGGCGGAGCGGTGACGAACTGTCGGCCTACCCGGAAGCCTTCCGCAAGAGCTGGCTGTTTGCGGAACTGCACAAGGCACGCAACTTCAAGCCCTGGATGGCCAAGGGGCTTGCTCTGGGCAGCCTGATGTTCGGTATCGACCAGATCCTGTTCCGTGGCAAAGCGCCGTGGACACTCCATCACAGCGGTGCCGATCACACCAAGCTGAAGAAGGCGTCTGATTGTCAGCCGATCGCTTACCCCAAACCCGATGGCTTGATTACATTCGACCGCCTGTCTTCGGTTTTTCTCTCCAACACCAACCACGAGGAAGACCAGCCCTGCCACCTGACGCTCAAGGATGCGTCAGTTCCGATCAAGGTCAATCTGGCGCTCTACGATGCGCCAGAACAACGTTACTGCCCGGCAGGGGTATACGAGATCGTGCGTGACGAAACGGGAGCCAATCCCCGCTTGCAGATCAACGCGCAGAACTGTGTGCATTGCAAGACCTGCGACATCAAGGACCCGACACAGAACATCGTCTGGGTTGTACCACAAGGAGGGGAAGGGCCGATTTACCCGAATATGTAGGCCAGCCGCTTCAGGTAGACATCAGCTTTCCAGCGCGACAACAATCGAGTAAATCTCGTCACCGGAAGCGGCAATGACCTCAGACACCATGCCCTGATCAAGTCCAAGGGTGACCGCACTGTTGGCCACAGGAATCACCCGTGCATCGAGTTCGTCAAACGGATCACGGCGTGGCGAGAGCGCGCTGGCGATAAAGAGGATGTCACCGAGCGAGGCGGGTGGCATGGCTCCACTGAAATGACGTGAGGCAAATACCGCGTCCATCACCGATGCCGGCAGATTGAGTTGACCGAGAACCATATCGCTTGCGTGGTTGGCAAGGTCGTTGATCGTTTCGGCCAGGACGACCGTATCTTCAAGCAGAACCGGAAAATCAGCCACCCTCGAGAGCAGGTAAAAACGACCCAGATCATGCACAATCCCGGCAAACATGACTTCGTCGGCATTGAGGCGGGTCAGCTTCCGGGCGAGAACGTAGGCCAGTGCGGCAACATGAACACTACGTTCCCACAAACGATTCGAGAGATCGCGGCAGCCAACATGACGCTGCGTCTGACGCAACTGATCCATGATCAACACCATGGCCAGGGACTTGATTGGATCCATCCCGACGCGTAATACCGCCTGCCTGACGTCGCGCACCGTCTGATTGGCCGGATTGAGCGCAGCCGAATTGGCGAGACGGATCACTTTGGCCGACAACAAGGGTTCGGCAACTACAATCTTGGCCAGTGCAGCCAAGCCAAGATCGGGGTTTTCTACGGCCTTAAGCACTCGCCGACTGGCATCCAGACTGGTCGGAAAATTAAGTTCACCGATCGTTGCCCCACCGACAGCATGGCGGAATGCTTCAGCGGCTTCTTGTATCGTTTGACTCACGCGGTGCTCCTTCTCAATCAAAACTCAAGCTGCATTCTAAACTGATGCAGGGTTTTTTGATCAAAGAAAAGCGATTATGGCGCAGAGCACACAGGGAACATGCCGCTAAGTAGCATGTTCCCTGAATTGAAATCGCTGATTGATTGTTTTTTCAAAACTGTTCTTCGGGCAAACCCATCACACCAGCGGCGCCATCGGTGACGGTACTTGCCAGGCCGTCCGCCTGCGATAGCAAATAATCGGCAAAGAAACGGGCAGTAATGACCTTGGCCGGATAGAAGGGATCGCTGTCGCCGCCATCGATCTTTGCCTGCGCGACAAGCGCAGCGCGCGTCATCTGCCAGCCGCCGGCAACGATGCCGAACAGCGTCATGAATGGGACGGCGCCTGCCGATGCAGCGCGTACGTCTTTGGCATACGTTGCAACAACCCACTCGCCGGCCCTGGCCAACGCTGCAACTCCGGCCTGGAAGCGAGTGCGAATGGCGCTCAGGTGCGCGTTGCCCTGCCTGGCCAGATCGGCATCGAGAGCACGCATCATGCCGATTACGGATCTGAGCGTTGCGCCGCCATCACGCGCCATCTTGCGACCGATCAGATCGTTGGCCTGAATGCCGGTCGTGCCTTCATAAATCGTTGAAATGCGGGCATCACGCAGATGCTGTGACGCACCGGTTTCTTCCATGTAGCCCATTCCGCCATGCACCTGTATACCGGTCGACGCCACCTCGATGCCGATTTCGGTACTCCAGCCCTTGACAACCGGAATCATCAGGTCGACAAAGGCCTGGTTCTGCTTGCGCAGCTCGGTATCAGGATGGTGCAGTGCCTTGTCGTGTGCGCCAGCCACCACGTAAGCCAGGGCACGGCTCGCCTCGGCCTGTGCCCTCATGCTCATGAGCATGCGACGCACGTCGGGGTGCGCGATGATCGGCACCTTCGCGCCACCGCGCACGCCGATGTCGGTACCCTGAACACGATCCCTGGCATAGTCGCGTGCCCGCTGGTAAGCGCGCTCACAGACGGCCACCCCTTCCATGCCGACACCGAAGCGTGCGGCGTTCATCATGATGAACATGTATTCGATGCCGCGGTTTTCCTCGCCGACCAGATAACCCGTTGCCCCGCCCTTGTCGCCAAAGGCCATCACCGCCGTCGGGCTGGCGTGAATGCCCAGCTTGTGCTCGATCGAAACACACCAGGCGTCGTTACGCGCACCCGGAGTGCCATCGTCATTAACCAAGAATTTCGGCACGATGAAAAGCGAAATGCCCTTGATGCCCTCCGGTGCCGTCGGAGTCCGCGCCAGCACAAGATGGATGATGTTCTCCGCCAGGTCATGCTCACCGTAGGTGATGAAGATCTTCTGGCCGAATACCTTGTAGCTGTTGTCGGCCTGTGGCTCGGCGCGCGTACGAATGGCGGCGAGATCGGAACCGGCACCCGGTTCGGTGATGTTCATCGTTCCGGTCCACTCGCCGCTGACCATCTTCTCCAGGAAGGTCTGCTTGAGCGTGTCGGTACCCGAGAGTACCAGCGCCTCGATCGCACCGCTGGTCAGCAGCGGGCACAGCGAAAAGGCATGGTTGGCCGACTTCCACATCTCGCTCACCGGCGCTGCAAGGAGTTTTGGCAAGCCCTGCCCACCCCATTCCGGCTCACAACCGAGCGCCGTCCAGCCGCTTTCGGCAAACTGCCTGTAGGCCTCCTTGAAGCCACTGGGCATCGTCACCTGCCCGTCCTTGAACAGTGCGCCTTCCTGGTCACCCCCCATGTTAAGGGGCGACAGCACGCCTTCGGCAAACTTCGCGGCTTCTTCAAGAACGGCGTCGACCACATCGGCTGAGGCTTCCTCACAGCCGGGCAACTGTACAACCTCATCCAGCCCGGCCAATTCTTTCAGCACGAACTGCATGTCGCGGATCGGGGCACGGTATTCGCTCATGTCATTATTTCTTTATCAACTTCGAAAAATACGAAGAAAAACAATTGAAAGTCCATTAACCACATTAATCGCAAGGGCCACGAAGCAGATTTCCACTGCGTTCTCCGGGCCTCTGCAAGCTGTGCACCCCAGGGGGCACGTTTAAAATGGTTTTCCTGTTACTCCAACTCAGTCGAGCGCTGCCGTCAGGGCCGGCACCAGCTCGAACAGATCGCCAACCAGACCGAAGTCGGCAACCTGGAAGATCGGCGACTCGGCATCCTTGTTGATCGCCACGATGAAGCGGCTATCCTTCATGCCGGCCAGATGCTGGATGGCACCTGAAATTCCGATGGCGATATAGAGCTGCGGCGCAACGATCTTGCCGGTCTGCCCGACCTGGAAGTCGTTCGGCGCGTAGCCGGCATCGACCGCCGCACGGGAAGCGCCCAGTGCCGCACCGAGCTTGTCGGCCAGCGGTTCAAGCAGCTTGTGGTAGTTCTCTCCGCTGCCCATGCCACGTCCGCCGGAAACAATTGTTTTGGCTGCCGACAGCTCGGGCCGTGCCGACTGGGTCAGCTCGCTCGAGATCAGTTTGCTCTGGCCCTGATCGGCGGAGGCCGCCAGGTTTTCGAGCGTTGCCGATCCGCCATCGCCGGCGGCCTCAAATGCCGTCGTGCGTACCGTAATCACCTTCACCGGATCTGACGATTGCACCGTCGCCAATACGTTGCCGGCATAGATCGGGCGAACGAAGGTATCGGGCGACTCGACGGCGACGATCTCGGAAACTTGTGCCACGTCAAGCAGCGCCGCAATACGCGGCATCAGGTTCTTGCCTATCGTCGTGGCCGCAGCAAGAACATGGCTGTAGGCTGGCGCATGGGCGACGACGAGCGCCGCAATGTTTTCCGGAGATTGGTCGGCATAATGTGCCGCATCGGCAACCAAGACCCTGGAGACGCCAGCAATCTTCGTCGCGCTGTCAGCGACGCCAGCGCAGCCGCTACCCGCTACCAGAAGATGAATCTCGCCGCCGATCTTTGCGGCAGCGGTCACGGTGTTGAGCGTTGCCGCTTTGATGGAGGAGTTGTTGTGCTCAGCAATAACAAGAATTGACATGTCAGATTACCTTCGCTTCGTTCTTCAGTTTGGCGATCAGCTCGGCCACATCCTTCACCAGGACGCCGCCAGCGCGCTTCGGCGGCTCGGCCATCTTCAAGGCTTTGAGACGGGGCGCCACATCCACGCCCAGCGCAGCCGGCGTGAGGGTTTCGAGCGGCTTCTTCTTGGCCTTCATGATGTTGGGCAGCGTCGCATAACGCGGCTCGTTGAGCCGCAGATCCGTCGTCACTACCGCCGGTAGCCCGATCTCGATGGTTTCAAGACCCCCGTCGATTTCGCGCGTTACCGTCGCCTTGCCGCCCGCCACCACAACCTTCGAGGCAAAAGTGGCCTGCGGCCAGTTCATCAGCGCGGCAAGCATCTGGCCGGTCTGGTTTGCGTCGTCGTCAATGGCCTGCTTGCCGCACAGTACGATTTGCGGTTGCTCCTTCACGCATACTGCCTTGAGCAGTTTGGCGACGGCCAGGGGCTGCAATTCAGCGTCGGTCTCGATCAGGATGGAGCGGTCGGCGCCGAGTGCCATCGCCGTACGCAGGGTTTCCTGGCAATTGGCCAGACCGGCCGAAACGGCGACCACTTCAGTCGCAATACCGGCTTCCTTGAGGCGCACGGCTTCTTCAATAGCGATTTCGTCGAACGGATTCATCGACATCTTGACATTGGCAATATCAACGCCCGTACCATCCGCCTTGACGCGCACCTTGACGTTGTAATCGACCACCCGCTTGACTGGAACAAGAATTTTCAAAACCTCTCTCCTTTGTGTAGCAAGGCAAAAACCGCCTGATTTGACATCGCCGATGTCAGAACGTACCCTACTCCATACCGTAGAGTATGGAGTAGCATAAAGGACAGTATAACTGTTGTCAATAAACAGTAGGTCTGTTGCCACTGTAAATTTGTTCTGGCGCTAACTCATTGCAATACCGTCATTCCGGGCTTGACCCGGAATCCAGTTCGTTTATCAAACTGTTCTTTTAACATCTTGATCAGATGGACGAATCTGGATTCCGGCGTGCGCCGGAATGAGCGCGAAGCCTGGCCTCGGGCCACGGTGGACTGTCAGAACAAATTTACCTTTGACCTGTTGCTCAATAGAGTTAAGCCAACGTTTTCAATACTGTCTCAACATTAAGTGTCATGGAAGGACTACGGAGCGATGAAGCCAGAAAAAATCCGTACGCAACTCGACCGTAACGAATGGGTCGACAGCGCCATCAAGGCTCTGGCCGAGGAGGGCATGGCGGGAATGCGTGTCGAGACTCTGGCCAAGCG
This sequence comes from Propionivibrio sp., assembly GCF_016790145.1. Classification (GTDB taxonomy): domain Bacteria; phylum Pseudomonadota; class Gammaproteobacteria; order Burkholderiales; family Rhodocyclaceae; genus Propionivibrio. The sequence goes on from NZ_JAEUOI010000099.1 coordinate 16,205, forward strand.
CATTGGCGTCACCAAGGGCAGCTTCTACTGGCACTTCAAGGATCGGCAGGATCTGTTCAGTGCGGTACTGCAAACCTGGAAAGAAGGGCGCATTCGCGACATCGACAAACAGAGTTGCGCGGCGCCGGGCAAGGAATGCGATCAACTGCTCCGGATCATTGATACCTATAGCGCCAATCGCAACCGCAAGGGCATCTCGATTGAGCTCGCCGTTCGCGATTGGGCAAGGCGCGACGCGCTGGCCAGTGCTGTCGTTGAAGAGGTCGATACGTACCGGCTTGAAAGCACGCGCAAGCTCTTTGTCGCCAGCGGTCTGTCCGACATTGAAGCGAAAAGCCGCAGTTTGTTGCTCTACGCTTATGTTTTCGGGCAGAGTCTGATGGCTTATGACCGCTACGATCCGAAAATAATCGACTTCAAACGCTGGATTGCCGAGTACATCGTAGCCAACCGAGCGCTAATGACTTCCTGAGTTGCCGATTTTCGGCCGCCTGGCGGTCACGGCGACACAAACATGAAAACAGTCAATCCGGAGATTGGCTGTTTTCTTGCTTTTACTGCCCGGCTTGCCGGTACGATGGTTCTCGGCATCAAGCAAAGCGAGCTTCGAAAAACCAGCGTGCGCGTTCCACCGTGAGCGCAACAAAAACCCGCAGCGTCAACGCTGAAGCCCCTCGACGGCCGCATTACCCTCCGGCGCCTGGTGGAAGCCAGAAAACGCCCAAGCCATGCTGAACCTCCGCGTCATCCGAGCAAATGGCGGATGGAATCGATATTTTTGGATGCTACCGCCGCTTGAGTCATTCTCAGCCGTCACTTTTGATCAAACCCTGTGTAACAGTAAAACTTGACCATAAACCGCTCGCAACCCTATAATCTCGCGCCCT
>NZ_JAEUOI010000151.1 GCF_016790145.1 Propionivibrio sp.
GCTGCCATGGCTACATATTAATCAATGTAACCAATTATATCAAGCTATATATTCGCTTATGTATGGCTACATATGAAATGCAAAAAACGAGCAAAACCTTGCCCTGTGCTGGTTACAGCGATTTGGGGTGAACAAAGCGCGTTTTATTGCTGGTTCGATCTTGCTGCGCATGCGCTTGCCCTGCAATCAATTTGCCATCAGACTTCTCCACCGTCCATTGGCATTGCCGCAATGAAGCGACTCATCCAAACACTGCTGCTCCTGGCTTTTATGCCGGGTTCGAGCGCGCAAGCCGAGACTTACCTCGAAGCCCCGCGCGTTGTCGCCGCGCTGGCGCAGGGACTGGCGGCAGAACGCGGCATCGGTATCCGGCAGAACTCCGGCCTGGCCATCGAACTTTATTGCGACGCCGGGTCCATGGGCAGCTCGGAGGGGTTCTTCCGCATCGGACGCCTGCTGCTCAAGGGGCCGCCCAAGCTGCGCAATCCGCGTCTGGCCAATGCCTATCTTGCACTTGCGGCCCGTCTGGGCCACCAGAAAGCGCGGATGCTGCACGACCCGCTGGTCAAGAATGCCAATATCGACCTGATTTGCAGCAATCTCCATGGACAAGGCGGGCAACCGAAGTTCGATATTGAGGGCTATATTGCCGGACTGTCACCGGCCAGGCGCAACCTGGCCGCGCTGATCCGCAAGATAGCACCGCATTACGGTGTCGACGCGCGTTTGGCGCTGGCCATTGCCCTCGCCGAATCGAACCTCGATGCCAACGCCGTTTCGCCAAAAAACGCCCAGGGCGTCATGCAACTGATCCCCGATACCCAGGAACGCTTTGGTGTCGAGAAACCCTTCGATCCGGAACAGAACATCAAAGGCGGTCTGGCCTACCTGAAGTGGTTGCAGAACCGTTTTGACGGAAACCTGAAGCTGGTCGCCGCAGCCTACAATGCCGGCGAGGGCAACGTCGATCGTTATGGCGGCATTCCGCCCTTCCCCGAAACCCAGCACTACGTGAGGCGCGTGCTCAATTTCTCGGGGATGGCCTCGGCTGCAGGAAGAACGAGAGAGTGATCAAAGGAATTGCTATGGATTTCATCCATGTGATCTCCTTCCATTTTTTCCAGGACGATAGCGAAGATGTGTAGTGTCTTGGCCTAGGCACGACGGGTTTTCGAAAGGCTTTGAACCTGTACCCCCTGGAAATTCAGGCATCGGAGAAAATTAAGCCTGCCTCTGGGCAACGTGGAGCGAATAGAAATGGCCTGCCCTTCAGACGCAGAATGAATGCCTGCTTCATAGTGATTGCAATCATCCAGCTCATTTGAAACGGGAGCATAAGTTCCCGTTGTGTAACTCGAAGTTACCTTTCAATCAAACTTGCTTGGCTCTCCGACGATGAGCGACCGCTCCGACGAGGCCAAGACCGGCCAACATCAAGGCATAGGTCTCGGGTTCGGGGACTGCGGTGATCGTGTTGCCAACGAACCTGATCACTGGAGCCGCCATAGCACTATTGGTGTTTCCGAGCAAATCGGCGAACTTGTCGTTAAAGTAGGCTTGGCCCAGAATGCGTGCGCCTGGCGGCGGCAAGAAATTGGGCATGGTCTTCGGGTCGAGCGCAAAGTTGATTCCGCCTCGATAGGTGTCATCGGGCACCGCCGACTTCAACCAACCGGAGAAGCCCACAAAATAAGGCGTTCCGGCATTCACAATGATCGGTGTATCGAAGGGCTTGCTATGCCAGGGCGGATCGGGCGCATAGAAATCGCCCGGGATGAAGGTTGAACTAGCCAAGACATTTCCGCCCACTGCGGGACGGTCGGTGTACACCGTCACCGTCAAATCGAAGTTGTTGTTGATGCCGTTCAGTAGTCCGACCAAGATAGTTTCCACTGCGGTGAGTGAGACGTTTTGCTGCGGTGTCCAATACCAGCCAATGTTGTCGGGGATCCAACGGCAGCAGCCGGGAAAAGGGGTCGCGTAGCCAGGGCCGGGGTCTTGGTTGTAGGAGTCGGAATAGGGGTCGGCGTAGGCTGCACTCACTTGTAGCAGGAACCCAGCGAGAACCAGAAGAAAAAATTGCTTTTTCATGGTTTTGATCCTTTCAATTTAAGCAGGTTAGAATCCTTCGAAGTCTTGAAGCACCCTCATCAACTTGTGGCACTTAGACTATGAAACTGAAACCGCCGCCTGCCGTCAGGATTCTCTCCCCAGGTTTACTGTCAGTCAATAGTACTTTCGGACTATTCCCGAAGCGCCAGGTTGAATGCGTCCACGTTGTCGATCGCTGAAATTATCTCCGCCGGATATCCCGTTTCAGTAAGGCCGAGCAGCCGTGCCTAAATCCGCTTGTGCTGATATGTCTTTCTTCGGCAGAGAGGCCGTGGCTGTCATTTCAAGATCGATAGCCCTGATTCAATCTACCGGAAGCACTCCTTAACCGTCAGGCACAAACGGCTCCACTTCACCCTACGCAATTCAACGTATTCCTCATTTCCGGGCCAGTCCTTACTCTGTCGCTGCACTGCACCAACTGCGGACGAACCCTTCATGACCCGATCCTTGCTCCTATTTCTGTTGTACGCCTGTTGCCTGCCGGCGCACGCGGCGCTTGATGCGGTGCAGGTTCGCCGCCTGGCGGCCGAGGATTCGAGCGACAAGGTGGCCGCCATCCAGCAACTGACGCAGACCGCCGATCCCGATGCGGTGCGCGTGCTCAAGGCCATGGCCGAGGACACACTCTTCCTGGCCGGCGACAGGGTCGTCATTGTCGATGGCGACAAGGCCTTCGACGCCGCCACCGGCAGCGCCATCAAGACACCGGACAACCCCGAGTCGGTCACCGTCAACAACCGGATTCGCGGCGAACTGGCGAGTGCGCTGGCCGCGCTCAAGCTGTTCGACGAGGACCCGCGTGTGCGGCTGGCTTCGGCGCAAAAGCTGCAAAGCAAGGTCAGTCCGGAAATGGCGCCGCTGCTGGCGCGCGCGCTGGAAAAGGAAACAGACGCCCGGATCAAGGCTTTGCTCAAACTGGCGTACGCCCAGGCCAATCTGGGTAACGCCGACCCGGCGGCGCGGCTGGCGGCGGTCAAGGCGCTCGCCGAAACCTCGTCGCCAACGATCAGGAGCGTGCTGCTGCCGCTCACCGACCAGGCGAAGGAAGCGGACAACAAGGTGCGCTTCGCGGCCATTTCGGCGGTCAAGTCGATCGACGGCCGGCTGGCGCTGACCGAGAACCTGGGACGGGTTTTTTCCGGGCTGTCGCTCGGCAGCATCCTGCTGCTCGCCGCACTCGGCTTGGCCATCACGTACGGCGTGATGGGCGTCATCAACATGGCGCACGGCGAACTGCTGATGATCGGCGCCTACTCGGCCTATGCCGTGCAGAGCGTTTTTCGCAACTATTTCCCGGAAGCGATTGACTGGTACCTGCCGGCCGCCATCCCCGTCGCCTTCTTCGCCGCAGCACTGGTCGGCGTGATCATGGAACGCACGGTCATTCACTGGCTGTATGGACGTGCGCTGGAAACGCTGCTCGCCACCTGGGGCCTGTCGCTTATGCTGATCCAGGCGGCGCGTATTGTCTTCGGCGCGCAGAACGTCGAAGTCGCCAACCCGAGCTGGATGTCCGGCGGCATTGAGCTGATGCCCAACCTGCTCCTGCCGTGGAACCGCATCATCATCATCGGTTTCGCGCTGTTCGTGCTGCTGCTGGTCTGGGTGCTGATGAACAAGACACGGCTCGGCATGTTCGTCCGTGCGGTGACGCAGAACCGCGCCATGGCCGGCTGCGTCGGCGTACCGACGGCGCGCATCGACACCATGGCCTTCGCACTCGGCGCCGGCATCGCCGGCCTCGGCGGCCTGGCCTTGTCGCAGATTTCCAATGTCGGACCGGACATGGGCCAGGGCTACATCGTCGATTCCTTCATGGTCGTCGTCGTCGGCGGCGTCGGGCAACTGGCCGGTGCGGTGTGGGCCGCGCTCGGCCTGGGCATCTTTACCAAGCTGCTCGAGGGCTGGGCCGGCGCGGTGATCGCCAAGATTGCCGTTCTTGTCTTCATCATCATCTTCATTCAAAAGCGACCGCAGGGCATCTTCGCCCTCAAGGGCCGCGCCGTCGAGTAAGGGTGATCGTCATGACAAACTTCATTCAGATGCCACCGCCCTGCTCACTGATGCGGCGCAGAAAATCTCCTTGCGGCATGAGGAGGGGGGTGAGGGTTGGAAGTCTTTCTGTTATTTCATCAACTGCTGCTAACCCCCCCGGCCCCCCTTGTCAGGGGGGGGAAGAACTGGTGCATCGGATTGCTCATGCGTAAGCCGCTTACCCTTCGCCTGCTCTCGGCGCTCGATCGCAAGAGCTGGCTGGCGCTGGGCGTCTTTCTGGCCATTGCGCTGATCCTTCTGCCGCTGCTGCATCTCGCGGTGCCGCCGGAAAGCGCCTTCCACGTCTCGGCTTACGCCATCACGCTGTTCGGCAAGATCATGTGTTATGCCATTGTCGCCGTCGCCATGGATCTGATCTGGGGTTACGGCGGCATCCTGTCG
>NZ_JAEUOI010000020.1 GCF_016790145.1 Propionivibrio sp.
TCTACAACGCCATTTCGGTACTCATCGAAAAGGAATGCAAACTGCTCGCCGTGCCGCTGGTGCACCTGACGCACGAGGGTTTCGGTCGTGCGCTGATCACCGTCGGCAAGCTGGTCGCCGTCGACCGTACGCTGCGCGACGTGCATCGCTTCGGTTTTGCCAGCCTGTCCAAGATGAAGGACGAGGCCGACAAGATTCTCGGCGTTGCCATCGAGCGCATCGGCCAGCATCCGACGGTTGCCGGTCTATAACTGCCGGGAGTCGGCATGAGCAACGATGAGTTGAGCAGCGAACAACTGGCGGCCCTCGACAAGGAGGTGAAGAAATTGAAACGCATCTCTTCCGAATGGGCTGCACAAATGCATGATCTCGTTGAAGACCGCCTGCCGGCGGCTTATCGGGAGATTCCTGCGCTTTCCCAATCCACATTTGACGCCTGCAAGGCCTGGGCGGACGCCAGCGCCCGCCTGGCTGCTGCACAGAAAGGACACGCTGCATGATTACCGGACGCACCAAGGGCGGTACCGAATGGATACCTGAGTTTGTAACCGACCTCGATCAGGCCAAGTGCATCGGCTGCGGTCGCTGCTACAAGGTCTGCCCGCGCAACGTGCTCGATCTGGTCGAGCGCGAACTCGATGCCGACGACGATGACAACGATGACGACAACATGATGGTGATGTCGCTGGCCAACCCGGCCGACTGCATCGGTTGTGGTGCCTGCGGCCGTGTCTGCCCGAAGGACTGCTACACCTACGCAGCGGCCTGATGTCAACACCCGTCGCGGAGCTTGCGCTCGGCGAGGCGGTCTGCGCCGCCTTGCGTGCGCAGGTCGAAAAACTCGGTCTGTCGATCGGCGATGAGCCGGTGTGGGCTGAAGCCCGCTTCGAGGAGAAGACCGACCCTTTCTCGCAGGAAACCAGCCGCATCGGCACCTGGCGCGGCAAGCGGCGCTACGGCACGGTGACGCTGTTTCCCGATGGTCGCGTTTTTGCCGAATACCAGGTGCTGCTCGCGCACCCAGTAGAGGCTGACCGCTACGTGGAGTCAGTGCAAGTCTGGGGGCGGCCGGAGAGGCTGCGCGGCGATGCGACGATTGTAGAGCAGGTATGAATTGCTTTGCGCTTCGTTCCGAGCCGGTGTTAAACCCCCCCAGCCCCCCTTCTCAGGTGGGAGTCCGCGGTTTGCTCCTCCCCTGAGAAGGGGAGGCCGGGAGGGGTTTGCACTTTGCAAGATTTCACCCTGCCAGCCTGATTGTCGCAAAAACGACAAAGCGCTGCACTTCAATAAGTGAATGATTACAGTTGCTTAGGTAATTTTCACGGGTGGCACAAGGATTGCAATAAAGCACTTGTCCACACAGGGAGATTCGACATGATCAATATGACCCCCGCTGCCGTGAAAGCCGTCCAACGCTTTATTCGCGGTTCCGAAACGCCGGTTGCCGGCCTGCGCCTGGTGATCTCGGGCGGAGGCTGCTCCGGCCTGCAATACGGTATGAAGCTCGAAGCCGAAAAGGCCGAGGATGACTGGGAACTGGACGTCGAGGGACTCAAGCTGCTGGTTGACCCGATGACCTTTCCGATGATCGACAACGTCACCGTCGACTTCATCGACACGCTGACCCATACCGGCTTCAAGTTCGACAATCCGAACGCCAGTGCGCAGTGCTCCTGCGGCTCTTCATTCAAACTATAAGGAGCAGTGAGCATGTGGGAATACTCTGACAAGGTTCGCGAACATTTCTTCAACCCGCGCAACTCCGGCCCGCTCGAAGAAGCCAACGGCATCGGCGATGTCGGCTCTATCCAGTGCGGCGACGCATTGCGCCTGATGCTCAGGGTCGAGCCGGAAACCGAGATCATCCAGGACGCGCATTTCCAGACCTTCGGCTGTGGCTCGGCGATCGCCTCGTCGTCGGCACTGACTGAAATCGTCAAGGGCATGACGCTCGACGAAGCGCTCAAGGTTTCCAATCAGAATATCGCCGACTATCTCGACGGCCTGCCGCCGGAAAAGATGCACTGCTCGGTGATGGGCCGCGAAGCCCTGCAGGCGGCCATCGCCAATTATCGCGGCGAGGTGTGGAGTGACGATCACGAGGAAGGGGCGCTGATCTGCAAATGCTTCGCCGTCGATGCGGTGATGATCGAGGACGTGGTCAAGGCCAACAACCTGAACACTGTCCAGGAAGTGACCTTCTATACCAAGGCCGGCGGTGGCTGCGCCGCCTGCCACGAAGGCATCGAGGAAATCCTGGCCAAAGTCATGTCCGAACGCGCCGGCCCCGGTGAAGTTTCGCCACCCCCCGCCTGTCCGGCAACGCCGGAAGCCCCGCGACCGCCTTCGGCCAAGCTGACGCTGGTGCAGAAAATCAAGAAGATCGAGGAAGTGCTCGATGCCGTGCGCCCCATGCTGCAGCGCGACCACGGCGATGTCGAACTGGCCGATGTGCAGGGCAAGAAGATCTACGTACACCTGAAAGGCGCCTGCTCGGGTTGCATGATGGAAGCCGCCACGCTTGGCGGTATCCAGCAGAAGATGATCGAAACACTCGGCGAACTGGTGCAGGTCCTGCCTTCGTCGCACATGCCGGTCGAAGCGTAACCAGGAGTCAAAATTATTCCGCGCCGTCATTCCGGGCTTGACCCGGAATCCAGTAGTAGATTTCTGGATTCCCGCGTCCGCAGGAACGACGATTCAAATGGGTGCTAACCGAACACGCAATTGCTCCAAACTCGCATAGGAAAAATGCCATGGATTCCTCGATCTATCTCGACAACAACGCCACCACACGGGTCGATCCGGCGGTGGTGGAAGCAATGCTTCCCTTCTTCACCGAGCACTTCGGCAATGCCTCGTCGATTCATGCCTTCGGCAGCGAAGTGGGCAAGGCGCTGAAGAAGGCGCGCAGCCAGGTGCAGGAACTTCTCGGCGCCGAGCATGACTCGGAAATAATTTTCACCTCCTGTGGCACCGAATCCGATTCCACGGCCATCCTCTCGGCGCTCAAGGCGCAGCCTGACTGCAATACGGTGATCACCACCGTGGTCGAGCATCCGGCGATCCTCAACCAGTGCGAATGGCTGGAGAAGGAGGGCTACATTGTGCACAAGCTGAAGGTGGACAAGAAGGGGCGCCTCGACCTTGACGAGTACCGCTCGCTACTGCACGAGCGGGTGGCCCTGGTGACGGCGATGTGGGCCAACAACGAAACCGGAACCATTTTTCCGGTCATTGAAATGGCTGAAATGGCTGCCGCCAAAGGCATCATGTTCCATACCGACGCAGTGCAGGCCGTAGGCAAGATTCCGATCAACCTGAAAAGCAGCAAGATCGACATGCTCTCGCTTTCCGGGCACAAGCTGCATGCGCCCAAAGGCATCGGCGTCCTTTATCTGCGCCGCGGCTGCCGCTTCCGCCCGCTTTTGCGCGGGGGTCACCAGGAACGCGGGCGCCGCGCCGGTACCGAAAATTCCGCTTCCATCGTCGGTCTCGGCAAAGCCTGCGAGCTCGCCATGCAACACATGGAAGAGGAAAACACCACGGTCAAGCGTCTGCGCGACAAGCTGGAAATCGGCCTGCTGAGCCAGATCAGTCACTGCTTCCCGACCGGCGATGTCAGCAACCGTCTGCCCAACACCAGCAATATCGCTTTTGAATATATCGAGGGTGAAGCCATCCTGTTGTTGATGAACAAAATGGGGATCGCCGGCAGTTCGGGATCGGCCTGTACCTCCGGCTCGCTGGAACCCTCGCACGTGATGCGCGCGATGGGCATTCCCTACACGGCGGCGCACGGCACCATCCGCTTCTCGCTGTCGCGCTACAACACGGAAGCAGAAGTCGATCGCGTCATCGCCACAGCCCCGCCGATCATCGCCCAGTTGCGCAAACTGTCGCCCTACTGGAGCGATAACCAGGGCCTCGGTGGCCCGGCAGCCAAACCTGGAGCCGCTTTCACCCCGACCTACGCCTGAGATACCGCGCTCACCAAATCCTAGTAACATCGTTACGCTTGAGCCCAAAACCGGCGCAGAGGGGTTTGCTCTTGGCATGCAAGCCAATGAGGTTGTGCTCCAGTTTATGCAAGGGGTATCAAGACAAGAGCGGATCATGGCGAAGTGTTCTACCCCTTTGGCTGATGCCCAGCTTATCCCCTTGCCATCTTCACTAACCCTCCGAAGTAGGAGCTGCTGGAGTTGTGACTGATCTTAGTCAGGCGCGCAATGCGCTTGACGATCAGTTCGTCCTTCTGATTCAAGGTTAGCTTCGAGTGGTCAGGAACTAAATCCAGTACATAACTGAACAGCCATGAAAAAGGATACTTTTCTCACAAGAATGCTTCAGTGCTAAAAAATAAGCGTTATCAGGAGCTTGGCTTCAATATGATGGCTTTTGATGCGGGATAAAGCCATTTTTAAAATGGTTCTAGAGTTGTTTCCAGGCCTTTCAGTCCTTGTGTTTTCCCGATCGCCTCTCTATATTAAAAACCGTTGCGGTGTTCGTTACACTGCCAGCATCGTTCCCACAAGGAGAGCCCCATGGCTGTCGACAATGCTTTTTTGCGGGTGCATGCCTGGTTCGATCAGGCGATCAACGAAGCCCTGAAGGATGTGGCGGACGCGGACCAGAAGGCGGCGCTGAAGAAAATCCTGTGGAGCCTGACTGACCCGACCAATCCGGCCGTGGCTCCGCCGCCGGCCGACCCGGCGCAGTTCGCCAAGGCCAGCGTGTCGGGCAAGAGCCTGTCGGTTGGCGCCATCGTGGTCGGCGAAGTGATTGCCGGCATCGAGCCGCTCAAGAAGGCCATAGACGCCATCGACGACCTGGACCCGGAAGGAGCCAAGGAGGCCATCAAGACGCTGGTCAACCAGGTCAAGACCGCCGTCCAGAGTGCCGGCATGTACACCAGTTCCTTCGGACTGGGCAAGCTGCTACTGACCCTGTCCAGTGACATCAAGCCGCCCGATCCGCCGCAGCCCGCCAAACCCGTCGCCGAAAAACTGGCCGCCGCCCTGGGTGCGGCCGCACCTGATTCGATGAAGGCCTCGTCGGCCATGGGCGTGCAGACCGTCGTGCTCGGCGGCGTGCTCGACAAGGCCTTCGGCGGTGAGGAGGCAATCAAGAAGTGGGCTAGCTTCAGCGCCGCGACCATTGCCCAGACGCTGCCCCCGCCGCTCCCGCCGCCCGCCGTGATTTCGGCCTTCCCCGGCCACGGCATCCAGATCAAGAATACGGATCTGGCCAAAGGCATCGTCGTCGGCCTCTCGGGCGAGATCAGCAAGGAAAAGATCGACGGCACGCGCAAGATCGCCCTTTCCCTGAAGGCTGCTGGCGACGTGCAAATCCGCTGGGATGGTACCTCGCCGCCCGTCTCCGAGGCGGCCGGGGGAACGCCCCTGGGCATCACCCTTGATGTCGCCGTAAAAACCATCGGCAGCAACGGCGCGATCTCGCTTCCCGACCCCGCCAAGAACCCCACGGTGCGCTTGCAGATCGACGAACTGGGCGGCGGCATCAGCCTGGCCAAGCCGGCCGGCGGCAGCGACCTGGCGCCTTCCGTCAATCTGCGCGCCAAGGGCGGCAAGATCATCGTCAAGATCGACGACGCCCTGCTGTCGCAGGTGATGGGCAAGGAGATTTCGGTCGAGTTCGATATCGAGGCGCTGGCCGACGCCGCTGGTGGCTTCCGCCTCAAGGACGGCACCGACCTGCGCGTCAATCTGCCGATCAAGAGCCTGCCGACCGGACCCTTCAAGCTGCAGACGATCACCTTTGGCATCGCGCCAAAAAATGGTTTCGCGATCATCGAAACCGAGCTGTCGCTTTCCGCCAGCCTGGATCTCGGCCCGTTCAAGGGATCGGTCGAACGCATCGGCGCCATCCTGTCCATCAACGTCGCCGACGGCAAGCCGACGCTCAAGTTCAAGCCGCCCACTGGCCTCGGGCTTTCGCTCGATGTCGGCCCGGTCAAGGGCGGCGGATTCCTTTCCTTTGACCCGGTAGCCGGCGAATACGCGGGCGCCCTCGAACTCAAGATCGCCTCGATCGGCATCAAGGCGCTCGGCCTGCTCAACACCAAGCGCCCGCCGGGCAACAACTGGTCGCTGCTGCTGCTGATCTTCGGCAACTTCCCGCCCATCCAGCTTTCCTGGGGCTTCACGCTGACCGGCATCGGCGGCCTGATCGGCGTCCAGCACACCGCCGACACCAACGCCATGGCCCAGCAGCTCGGCTCCGGCGGGCTCGATGCGGTACTCTTCCCCAAGGATGTGGCGAGCAATGCGCCGCAGATATTCCAGACGCTCAAGGGCCTGTTCCCGTTCAAGCCCGGCGGCTTCATCATCGGGCCGATGCTGGAAGTCGGCTGGGGCACGCCCAACCTGGTATTCATACGTGTCGGCGTGTTGATCGAAGCCAGCCAGATCGCCATTCTCGGCCAACTGATCATCCAGATTCCGCCGCTGGTCGACAAGCAACTGGCCATCCTGCGCCTGCAGATCGACTTTGTCGGCGTCATCATCTTCGACCCGTTCAAGATCGCCTTCGACGGCAAGCTGCGCGATTCCCGCGTCGCCTTCATCACCCTCACCGGCCAGTTCGCCTTCCGTGCCGCCTTTGGCGACAAGCCGACCTTCCTGATCTCCGCCGGCGGATTCCATCCGCGCTTCGTCGACATTCCGCCCGACATCCCGATGCCTTTCGACCGCATCGGCGCGGGCTTCTCGATCGGCATCATCGGCGTCAGCGTCAAGGCCTATTTCGCGGTCACCGCCGCCACCGTGCAGGCCGGTTGCGAGGTCAAGGCCTGGGGCGACATCGGCGTCGCCAGCTTTGACGCCGGCTGGGGCTTCGATGCCATCTGCTACCTGCAGCCCAAGTTCTATTTCGAACTCGACTTCCGCGCGTGGATCAATGCCATGGCCTTCGGCATCGAATTCGGCGTGCGCCTCGAAGGCCTGCTCAAGGGCCCGGGGCGCTGGCGTATCCGCGGCTTGGCCGAAGTGGATCTCGGCTTCTTCGGCAGTGTCTCGGTTGATTTCGACGAATCCTTCGGCGACGATATCGACACGCCGCTGGTCACCGAAAGCGCTTGGCTGCTGCTGCAAGCCGAAGCCAGCAAACTGGATAACTGGAGTGTCCAGTTGCCGGCAGGCGGCGAGAGTTTCGTCAGCCTGACCAAGCGTGCAGGCGATAAAGACCCGGTGGCTCACCCGATCGCTTCACTCACCTTCACGCAACGCAAGGTGCCGCTCACCACCAAACTCGACAAGGTCGGCGACGCCAAAATCACCGGACCGAACACCCTGGATATCGCCGACGTGATCTTCCACGGCAGCGCAGCGGGAGCGGCCACCACGATCAAGAAGGAGAACTTTGCCGCCGCCCAGTTCTTCAACCTCTCACAGGACGACAAACTCGGCAAGCCCTCTTTCGAAGCCATGGCCGCTGGCCGTGACTTCGGCTTCGACACGTTTATCGACTGTCCGTATATCGACTGCCCGGTCGAATGGGAAACCCGGGATCTCGATCCGAAACCGGGCAATCTCGGCCTGCTTGGAACCAGCTTGGTGTCCAGCCACCTTTTCGCAATGGCCGATGGTCAGGGGCACTGGATGGCGGATACCGGCGCCGTTGGCCGCAGCGGCCTGCGCGCGCTGGAGGCCATGCTCCCGGCAGACAGCGCGCCGCTCACTTTGCGCGATGCCATGCCGGCCGCCGTCACCGGCAAGACGGACCAGAAAGCCGCGGTCAATCAGCGCTTCGAAGGTTATTGGCAGGCCGAGCAGGCGCGCGCCAGCAGCGCCCCCAGTGTGCGATCCGCCGCCGAACGGCAGGCTGTCGAGTTGTTTGAACTAGGCTAGGAGAAAACGCCATGGCCAATCTCAGTTACGATTTTCTCCCCTGGGCCCGGCGCGGCCTGGCCCGAGCCCACCAACACGCGCAGCTCGACCTGGCCGGCACCTCGGCCCTGCCGGCCGTGGATATCGGCCTGCATCTCCTGGGCAAGGGCGACGGCGCCGACCAGATCGTGGATTCCGACCCCGTCAAGCTCAAGGTCAGCGGACCCGGCGACATCATCGGAATCGACCCGCGCATCGTCGTGCGTACCGAGCCGCGCTCGAACAATCACAACTTCGAGCCGAACTACCTGGCCGCCATCGAGTTCGATCCGCCGGATTTCCCCTGGATGTTCACGCCGGCCAAGGCGGATGCCAACAACCGCCTGATGCCCTGGCTGGCGCTGGTCGTTTTCGATGCTTCCACGGTCGGCGAACCGCAGGTACGCCCCGGCCGCCTGCTGCCCTCCGTGATCCTGCCGCTCGGCACACCGCTGCCAGCGCTTAGCCAGGCGTGGATGTGGGCGCACGCGCAGGTGGTACGTGACAAACCCGAGGCGCAGAACCCGATCGACATGCTCAAGACGGCCCCGTCGCGCAATCTGTCGCGCATCGTCTGCCCGCAACGGCTGGCGGCCAACACGAGCTATTTCGCCTGCCTGGTTCCGGTTTTCAAGCCAGGCCGCGACAGCGGGCTGGGCCGCCCGCTGGCGGCCGATGCCCGGCTGGAGCCAGCCTGGGAAGGCGTTGCCGCAAGCTTCGATCTTGAATTGCCGGTCTATTATCACTGGCACTTCAGTACCGGTCCGGCCGGCGATTTTGAAACACTGGCGCGGCGGCTGAAAACCCCCAAGGACTACGCGCTGGAGAACCCGGCGGTCGCCGCCAGCCTGGCCCACCTCGGCCGCCTGCCGACCGAAGTCGATGCCGACCATGTCCTGCAGCCGCACAGTGCCCGCGGTCAGGGCAAGGGTTTCCTGACCAGCAACTACCTCGCCCAGTACGAAGGCGCACTCATCTCGCTGACGATCGCCGACAACGACTCGCCCGACCCCGGCCAGGTCGCGGAAATTGCAAACGACCTCGCGACCATCCTCAACGCCGGCGACGAGCGGGCCACCATCATCGCGTCCGAGGACGCCGAGGTAGATCTGCCCGACGCGCAGCCCAGGTACGTCCCCGTCGTCGGACCGCCCATCTACGGCGCGTGGCACGCTGCCACGCACAAGGTGGTACCGACCCAGCGCGACCATTGGCTGAACGGCCTTAACTGCAGCGTTCCGCGGCGCATGGGCGCCAGCGTCGGCACGCGGGTGGTGCAAACCAATCAGGAAATCTTCATGCAGGCAGCCTGGAAGCAGGCCGGCGATATCATCAAGGCCGAGCGCCTGTTCAGCCTCGCCCACCTGTCGCGCAAATCGCTGGCACGGATGGTCACTCGGCTGCAGCACCTGCCCGAAGCACGGCGGCTGGCGATGCTCGCCCCGGCGGCATCGCGCATACGCATCAGTCAGGAACAGACGGTCTATGGCTATGCCCAGGCGACCAGCCTGCCGCAAGGCTTTCACGATGGCGCCATGCGCCGTTCGATGAGCCCCGCCCGCGCGCTGCTGCGCAAGAACGGCGGCGCGGCCGGCGTTCGCCAGCTTGAACACCTTTCCAACGGCTTCAGCAAGACCGAATCGGTCGCTGCCCTGGCCCAGCCAGCCCGCTTCCGCTTCGATGGGCTGAGCGGACTCAACGCGCTTGATGGCTTGCAACTGCCGGAGGCGCCCGATGCCCGCGTTAGTATTCCCGGCTTTGCCGACGGCTTGCGCGTTGCCGACGCCCGGGTGCTTCTCGCCAGCGGACGGGAACTGCAAGCCCGGTTAAAGGGCTCCGGCTGGCGGACGTCCACGCTTGGCGAAAGGCTCAAGGCCGGGGTGCTGCTCGACAGCCATTACCAGCGTCTGGATGTACTCAGCGAACAGCTGGCAGTCAGCGGCGCCACCGCCGTGCCCAGCCGCAGCGAGATGGCGACGGCGCTGCTGGCCACCAAAGCCAGCCGTCCCGAGGGCGTACAGATCAACGTTCAGCCCGATGCCAACGGCGGGTTCGCTCTCGCTGCGCAGGGGCTCAGGGTCGACGCGCGCGGCGGGCAGCTACTGCCGCATTCTGCCGACCGCCTGCGCGGCAAAGCGATGGCTGGCGCAGTCGGTGCCGTCAATGTCACGGCTATCCGCCGTTACGGCAATGCGGCGCTGTTCAATTCCTTGCCGGTCAACACGCTGCCGGTCGGTGGCGCCCAGGAGAAGCCGGTGCACATCGTAGCCGAGGCCGGCGGAAATTTCACTGCGCCGGCGGCTGTCGGCCCGGCGATCGCCGGTCAGGGCAGCATCACCGTCGCCCCGCCCGTGAGCGACAAGGCGGTTCTCGACCGCTTCGGCAAAGCCTGGCTGGACAAGATCGAACGCGACCAGACACCCGCGCCGCCCAAAGGCTTCAGCCTGGCGGTGGTGCCCTTCGACCACGTCAAGACGGCAGCCCAGGCAGTAGTCGCCATCGACCCGGCCGTGCTGGTAACCCGCCGCGTGGAAAGCATGCTCCAGCTCGGCAGCAACGATTTTGTCAGCAAGGGCGCGCCGGCCGGCTTCATCGGCCCGGTGCTGAAGAACCTGGAACGCTTCATCATCCCGCGCACTTACGACCGGGTGATGGCCTACCCCAAGCTTGACGAGCCGCTCTACCGGCGTCTGGTGGATATGGACAAGTCGGCCTTCATGCCCGGCGTCGAGGAGATTCCCAACGACACCATCCTGCTCGTCAAGACCAACCCGAAGTTCATCGAGAGCTTCCTCGTCGGCAGCAACCACGAAATGGGGCGTGAGTTGCTGTGGCGCGGTTTTCCGACCGATTGCCGGGGAACCCCGTTCCAGAAGTTCTGGGCCTATTTCGACCGTAACCGGATCGATATCGATCCTATCCACCAGTGGAACCGCTCTGCCCGCCTCGGGCTGGCTGGCGGCCACGGCGGCACGGCGCGATTGGCGCTGCTCATCCGCGGCCAGTTGCTGCGCCGTTACCCGAACACCAATGTCTACGCGGTGAAGAAGCTGGCCAATCCACGCAGCTTCGACAAGGACCTGGCCGCCGCAATGGCCGAACCCGCCACCAATACCGTCGTTCATCCGGACGGTGGCGGCGTCATCGGCGACGACATCGTCTTTTTCCTCTTCCCGCTCGCCGACACCGAAGCCAAGAATTACTGGTGGGTGCTTGAGGAACCCATGACCGAACCGCGTTTCGGCTTCGACGATGAAGAGCAGCAGCGCGAAGTGCCGCGCATGCGCAGGCGTGGCGGTCTCCTGCAGAAGCCGATGGAAGTTGGCAGGGGCGCGCCGGTGGGGTCCACTTTCCTGGCGCGGGTCAACGCGCAACGGCTACTGAACGGCGAGCAAGCTCTTCCAGCCACCCCTGCAGGCAACACCTGGCTCGATGTGGATTGGTCCGAGGTCGGCACGCCGGTAGGCGGCTCCGTCACCCTGGCCCAGTTGGCCCAGGTTGACCTGATCGACAACACCCTGCAGGTCAGTTCGGCGACCAGCCATGCCGGGCAGATCGCCCGCGCCCTGCTGCAGCGGCCGTTCCGGGGCTACTTCGATGGCGAGCGACTGTCATGAACTCCTGCTGAGCCACTGCCCCTTCCTGAAATCCCAACGCACAGAGGCCGACCATGCCGCGTCCCGAATCATTCCAGGCTATCCAGTCCCTGCGCGCCGAGCGTCAGGCGATCGATGCTCAACTGGCGCAGGCCACCTATGCCGCTGACCAGGCCAAGCGCCGCCGCGATGCGCTGAACGCCGCCGGCGCTGGCGCACAAGCGCTGGCCGAAGCCCAGCAGTCAATGGATCAGGCGGTGCAGCGCTACCACGGCCTGCGCGCCGACCGTTCCGGGTTGCTGGCGGCGCTGGCCGAGCAGTCCGCCGCAACGGCTGCTGACCAGGCCAAGGCGATCGAACTCTTCAACAGCCTGGAAGGCGACTTGCCGATCAGCCTGTTCCCGGTGCGCCTGGAAACCCGCTATGACACCAATCCGCTTGTCCTGCAGATTCGCGTCTATCCCGATGCCTGCAACGTCCAGCGTCACGCCGCCGGACTGACGGAGAGCGAGCAGGCCGCGGGTCGCGCCTACTGGCAGGCCGGCTGGGATGCCCGGCCGCCGCGTATCGAGGACGAAGCCGACCCGGCCTTCGAAAGCGACGAGCAGTTCCGCATGCGCCAGCAGCGCCCCGAAGCCCTGTGGGCCGAGCTGGTGCGTGCCCTGCGCGCGCCGCGCGCGGCTTACGTGGTGCGCTCCCTGCGCCCGGACAATGCCAGTCTACTCGAACGGCCCGGCGTTCCCGCCGATCCGCCCGCCTTCCCGGAAGGCGTGGAACTGGCGTCACGCCTCTCGTCGCAGCCGGTGGCCGTCATGCTTCCCGACCGTTTCTGCGCCATCGGCTATGCCCGTGGCGGACAGACGGTGTTCCGCAAATTCGGCAGCGTGGTGCCCGACGTGCTGCCCATGTCGCCGGTCATCGGCCCCGGCGATCCGCCGCCGCCGGAGGACGCCGAACCGCCCTTTGCCGGCGAGGCTGCCTGGCTCGCCGACTATGCCAAGGCCGAAAAGCAGGGCATGGCGATCACCATCCGTGGCGCCGACGTGCTGGTCAATGGTTACAACTTGAACGAGGGTGTCGAAAGGCTGCTGGTCATCGGCATCGACTGGACGCTGAGCCCGCAGGACGCCGCCGCCGGCATTGGGGCCCTCTTTGAAACACACACGACTTCCGGCGGCATGGCTTTCCTGCCTGTCGGCACGCCGACCAACAACGTGGCGGCCGAAAGCTCCGGGCATTCCCCGGCCTTCGACCGCGACGGCCAGCGCTCGGCCGCGCCGGCCACCGCCCCGGCGCCCGGCACGCGGGCCATCGAGGCCCTGCGCACGGCCTTCGGCATTGCCCCCGCCGATCTATCCGGCGAGACCCTGGCCAACGCCCATCTCGACGAGCCTGCCCTGGCCGGTCACATGGCCAACGCACTGTACCTCGGCCTGGCCGGCGACTATCTGGACAAGTACTGGAGTCCGGCGCAGGGGGAGCAAGCGGGCGATGACGCCCTCGACGACCTGCGCCAGCACGTCGTGCGCTTCGTGCGCCCGGCCGGGCCGCTGCAACCCGTGCGCATCGACCGCCAGCCCTACGCCATCCTGCCCGTACTGGCCGCTGGCAGCTATCAGTCCGCGTCGGCGTTTGAAAACGGCCTGGCCGGCATTCTCAACCTGCTGCGCCCGAGCTGGACGGAAGCCATCGGCGGCGTCAAGCGCTTTGACGGCTCGCCGGCCACCACCAACCTTCTCCTGCGCCAAGGACCGTGGGCGCAAACAGCCAGCTATCGTGAAGTCAGCCCCGCGCAGGACTCCGACGTAATAAAGGCCGTTGGCAAGTTCCAGTCCGATCTGCGCGCCAGTGCCGGCAGCGTCTTTCTCAAGGCGCTGGCGATTCTGCACGGTGAGTCATCAGCCACCGTCGCCAAACTGAACGCGCTGGCCATCCACACCCTCGCCGTAAAGCCGGACACCAATACCCTGCCGCGCGCCATGGCCTGGGTTCAAGCCGATGCGGAAATCAAGAGCCGTGAAGCGGCGGCGGACTCGTTTCTGCCCAAGGACGCCAACTACATCGAGCAACTGGCTGCCGCCGTCAAACCCGGAAACAATATCAAGGACGGAAAGGCCGAACTGCGCAAGGCGCCTTCGCTGCTGGCTGGCCTGCTGGCCTATTCCGTCGACCTCGAAGCCGACCGCGCCAGCGTCGGGCTGGTCAATGCGGTGGTTCCGGGCCAGGACCCCAAACAGCCCAGGCGCTCCTTCCGTGCGCCGCTCAGCATTGGTATCGAGAACCCGGTCGAGGACGAACAATCCTTCACCCTGACCCACGCCGGCGAGCTGAGCCGCGTTCGCCTGCCCGGCATTACCGGCAAGGAAAGCGTCACCACCTTTGCGCTCGGCCAGGCGGCACGGGCCGCGGCCAGCCCGGATGTGGCGCTGCCCCAGTGGCACGAGGTCGGCAAGGCGAAACTCCATGAACAGTGGCGTTACCGCACGACTCGCCACGCGCGCGACCTGGCCACTGTAGTGACCAGCCTTGGCAAGCTCGCCAACCGTAGCGTCGGCGAACTCAACTGGTCCTTGCGCACCACGCTCGACCTGTTCGACTGGCGGCTCGACGCTTGGTACACCTCGCTGGCCACGCGCCGGCTGGCGGAACTGCGCACTACCACCGACGAGAACGGCGAACCCGCCATTCGCACCGGCCTGCACGTCGGTGCCTGGGGCTATGTCGAAGGTTTGAAGCCTGATCACGCCGGCCACAGCGAAAGCGCCGGCCACATGCTGATGCCGTCGATGCGCCATGCCGCCGCGGCCGCCATTCTGCGTAGCGCCTTCCAGTCCAACGACGCGGCGGCCAAGGCCGCCTTCGATCTCGACCTCTCCTCGCAACGGGTGCGCGCCGGCAAGGCGATTTTCGAAGGACTGGCCCAAGGCCAGACGCTGGCCGCGCTGCTCGGCTACCGCTTCGAGCGCGGTCTGCATGACGCCCTGCTTGGCCAGTACATCCTCGATTTCCGCGTGGTATTCCCGCTGCGCCCGGTCAATGTGGACGCCCAGGGCAAAGCCAGCGACCAGCCGAAGGAAGTCGTCGCCGCGCGCGACGTGGTCGATGGCGTCAAGCTGCTTGAACAGTCACCAGAACAGATATCGCTGCAAGTTCCGAAGCTGGCCCTTCTCGGCGCTGATCATGAGCATCGGAAGAAGATCACCTCTTTGCTCACCGACATCGACCGGCTATGGGACGCCGTGGCCGATCTGTCCGTCGCCGAAGCCGTCTACCAGATCGCCCAGGGCAACGTCGAACGCGCCGCGGCCGCACTCTCGGTGCTCGACAAGCAGACCACCCCGGTCGAGCCGCAGATGCCGAACAGCCCGCGCGACGGTCTGACCTACACCCAGCGCGTGGTGCTCATGCTCAATGACGCTGCGCCGCCCGCCGGCTGGACGGAAGACGCCGTTGCGCTGGCCGAACCGCGGGTGAACGCCTGGCTGGCTCAGTTGATCGGCGACCCCCGGAATTTCACGCTGCGCGCCCGTATCTTCCAGGGCGACGTGCTGGAAAACGATCCGCTGGAAGTCACCCCGGCCGATCTGGGTCTCTCGCCGCTGGCGCTGCTCATGGCACTGGAGTCGCCTGGGGCCGGGCGCACCGATGTACGTACCGGCGCGGCCGACAAGCTCACGCCTCCGGATCCGAGCAAACCGGTGGTCGCTGAAATGAGCCGCTTGCGCCTGCGCCTCGCCGAGGTATTCAGCACCATGGCCAGGCAACGGGTTGGTGACAGTGCTTTTGTGCACATCGAAGAAACGCCGGCCAGCGGCAAAGGCAATGGTCTGCTGCACCTGGAATGCCTTCTGGCTCTGGCCCGTCGGCTGGTCACCCAGTCCCGGCCGGCGTTGCGCAGCGACCTGGCGGTCATCGAACCCAAGTTCGACCGGCAGAATATCGAGGGCGACTACCCTGGCGCCGATGCCGCCGATCTCGACACCCGCGCCATCGCCGCCGCAAGCGCCTTCGGCAAGCTGGCACAGGCTTTTCTAGACCTGCTCCCCGCCGACGACGTCACCCCGCTCGACGTCGATGCGACTGAGGCCGCCCTCGCCACCTTGCGCCCCTTCGCCGTTCTCGGTGCCGAAAGCGAAGATCACCGCACCTTTGCCGATGCAGCAGCTGCCATGGCCGCACTGCGCCGCCGCGCCAGTGCCGCGCGTGGCGACATGGCGGCCCGTGGCCAAGCCCTGCAGGCCCAGCGCAACGCAGCATCGGCGCCTGGAGCGAAGCCGGCCACCGTCGTCCAGTCCGCCATCGACACCCTGAAAACGGTCTTCGGCCGTGACTTCCCGGTCGTTCCGACGTTCTCCCTCGGCGACCGCGCCGCGTCGGTGCAGAGCTGCCTCGCAAATCAGAAGACGCTCACCGCCGGACGCCCATCGGTCGTTGCCGGCTGGCTGCCCAAGATGGCCAAGGTGCGCGGCGGTGCCGAAAGACTTCAATCGCTCCTGCTGGCCCGCGAGATGCTCGCCGGCACGTACGCCGACGACTGCTTTGCTGTGGTTCAGTCGCCAGCCAACAGCGAAGCCGTCTGGGCAGCGCTGCCCGAAGCCTGGCCGGACGCCCCGCTCGGCGATGTGGCGAAGACCGACATCCTGGCCGGCAGTCGCCGCCGTCCTGATCTGGCCGTGGCCCTGCACGCACCGGCGCCGCTGCCTGAGACGATCAAGGATGACACTGCCCTCGCCGGGCTGGTTTGCGACGACTGGGCGGAAACCGTGCCCACGCACACCAGCACCGCCGCCGTCGCTTTCCATTACGACGCCCCCAACGCAAGGCCGCCGCAGGCTATTCTGCTGGCCATTCCGCCACGTCCGCAAATGGCCCACTGGACGTTTGCCGAGGTCCTGGCCACGGTGGAGGAAAGCATTGCGCTGGCCAAATTGCGCGCAGTGACCCCCAACCAGCTGGCGGGCCCGGTCAGCCTGGCGCTGCCGCTGAATATCATTCCCGACGTCAAGTCAGCGCTGGTGCCTGGACTAAGCATTTCGGCCATGTCCAAATCTGCTTATGCCGTGGCCAGCATCGGCAGCAACAGCAAGAAGATGGCCATCGGACAGGTTTAGTCGTCAATCAAGGAGAAATGCTTGAAGAACCTTCACCACCAAGTCGCCAAGTTCACCAAGGTGCACCAAGTTAACTTCAAGTTTTTCTTGGTGATTCTTTGTGAACTTGGTGACTTGGTGGTTCGCTTTTTCTCATTGATCGCCAGCCAGGAAAGCTGAGGAGCCCACCATGCTGCAACTCAAGAAACAGTTTGCCGAAAGGGTCGCGATCGCTGACCTTCTTGGATATGTCCAGTTTGAAATGCCTACGTACTTCCGGCTGGAGGTCGACCCGATCGGTGAAACCTACGACGAAGGCCTGTCCGCCAGGATTGCCGACCCGCTTTGGATGCTCGCCCGCCAGTGGCAGTTTGGCGAGTTCGACGGCGAAGATGCAGGTTGGCCGGTGCAGGCCAGTTATTCCATTGGCGGCACGCCGGTCATCGGCTATGGCCCAGGGCTCAAGCCCGATGCGGCCGCCTTTCGCCCTTTCGCCGCCGGCGACGCGCCGCTGGAAGCGATGGTCGAGGCGGAACCGCTGCTGGCCGAAGGTTTCCATCCGCGCGCCAACGCGGAGGCCGGGCAGATGCTGGTGCGCCTGGCCAGCGGCGCGGGCCGTGGCGACATTGCCGATGCGGCCCGGGCAGCCTATCCCGGCTACAAGGACAAGGAAACAATGCCGGACGACCCGCTGAGCGATCCGGCAGGCGCCCTCTGGCACCTGCTTCTCGCCGACCGCTGCATCGACGCCCAAGCCCTGGCCACGGATCTGCGCAAGAACACCGATGCGAATGGCGCCCTGCTCGCCCTGCCGCCAGCGCTCACCGATCGGGGGCTGGCCATGGATGCCGCGCCGGTGCTGGCCAACTGGCTGGCCTGGATGGCTGATTACATCTTCGAGCCCGAAACCAAGTCCGCCTGGCTGCCCCGCCGGCAGGAATACGCTTTCGAAGTAGCCGTCGGCGCCAATGGACAAAGCCAGATCCTGGACTCGGATGAATACATCGACGGCCACATCGACTGGCACGATTTCGACCTCAAGGTCGGCCTGCCGGAAGGCGCGCTGCCCAACTCCGCTGGCGAGGCGCTGGACGATATCAAGCCGCGCCAATCCGTTCCGGCCCAGATCCAGTATGCCGGCATGCCCGCCAGCCGCTTCTGGGAATTCGAGGACGGCCAGGTCAATTTTGCCCGCCTGCAGGCCGGCCCGCTCGATCTGGTACGCATGATGGTTGCGGAATATGCGCTGGTGCATGGCAACGACTGGTTCCTTGTGCCGGCTCGGGTCAAGGCCGGCGGTCTGTACCGGGTAATGGACTTCGCCGTGACCGATACCTTCGGTCGGCAAACCATCGTCAATCCGATCACGGCCGATCGTGGTCTGAACTGGCGGCTGCAGGGGCTGACGTCGCCCAATGGCCCGGCAGATGCCCAGTGGCTGTTCGTCCCGCCGCCGCTTTCCGACACGCTGGAAGGCGATCCGCTGGAAGAGGTGGTTCTGGTGCGCGACGAAATGGCCAATCTGGCCTGGGCCATCGAAAAGCGCGTGCAGGGCGTCAGCGGTGAACCGCTTGACCGTGCCCTGGAAGACCAGCGCTACAGCATCCGCCAGCAACCCACCGTGACTGGCACCGACGCCACGCAGTTCTACCGCCTGATGACGCCAGTTCCGAGCCACTGGCTGCCACTGATCCCGGTGCGCAAATCGGCGGCCGATCTCTCGGTATCGCTGTTGCTACAACGCGCCGGAATGGAACGCTTCTATCGCGTCGACGATGCGGCCATGGCGGCCATCGACGGCTATGCAGAATTCATCGAACGCCTGCGTGAGTCGCCGGACTTCGTCGAGGTCGTTCCCTTCGACCCGGAACTACCGGTCGACGAACAGGATGTACAGGTCTTCATCTTCCATCCGCGTGGTCGACTGCTCAGGGCATCGCCCCAGGGTAGCATCAGCCTGGATTCTTTGCTCATCGAAGAAGCCGAAGTGCCGCGCGCCGGTGCCGTTGTCGAGCGCCGCTTCAACTATGCACGCACGGCGGATGGCCGGGCCTGGTTATGGGTCGGCAGGAAAAAACGCGTGGGTCGCGGTGAAGCCTCAAGTGGCTTGCGCTTCGACTGTGCAGTGCAGTCAGAGCAGTACTAACACCACGAACAAATTGACGCCCGCCGCGAATGGGCGCAAAAATAATCAGAAGATCGTGGGGCAGTCATTCGATTAGAATGTCATTGACTTGCAGAGCTAAAGTGGTATGCCTACTTTGGCTCAACGCGAATGCTCATGCATCGTTCCCCCGAAACCTTGCTTTTTCACCCAGGAGATTAACGTGACCTACAAGAAAATCGCTTCAGCCCTAATGGCCCTGTCGCTCGCGGCACCCGGCCTTCATGCCCAGACGGCACAAACCGCACCGGCGAGCACTGCCCAGTCGGTGGCGAATGCGGTCAATCCCGACTCGATCCAGGCGCTCAAGGACATGGGCGCCCATCTGCAGACCCTGGTGCGTTTTAGTGTGGCGACCGAACTTACCGGCGAGCGCGTTCTGGCCGATGGCCAGAAGCTGCAGCATTCGGCGTCGGCAGACCTCGACGTCCATCGACCGAACAGGCTGCGTGCCCGCATGTTCAGCGCCCGTGCCGAACGCGAAATCTTCTACGACGGCAAGCTGGCCACGATCTTTATCCCGGCGCAAAAGGCCTACTCCACCGTCGAGTTCACCGGCAACCTCGGCGAACTGGTCAGCAAGCTGGAACAACGCTACGGCGTTGAAATACCCTTGTCCGACCTGTTCCTCTGGGGTACCCCGGCGGCGCCGCTCGACAAGATCGATTCGGCGATGAATGCCGGGCAGGATTTCATCGGCAAAGACCTCTGTGACCATTACGCCTTCCGCCAGGGCGACGTCGACTGGCAGATCTGGATCACCACCGGCAGCAAGCCGCTGCCACGCAAGCTGGTGATCACCAATCGCACCGACGACGCACGCCCGCAATCGGTCTCGTTGATCGACTGGAACCTGAAGCCAAGCTTCAAGGACACCGTTTTCAAATTCACGCCGCCCAAGGGCGCGAGCGCAGTCGAACTTCGTTCGCTGGAAAAAAAGTAAAGGAGCGCCAAAATGAAAAAATCATTCAGCAAACTGATCCTCTCCCCCCTGACGGTTCTCGTTCTGGCCAGCTTCGCCATGGCGCCGGTCGCTGAGGCGCGCGGTGGCGGTGGTGGCGGAGCGCGGGCCGGTGGTGGGGGTGCGCACGCAGGTGGCGGCGGCAACCGGCAGGTCAACAACAGCAACCGCGACGTGCGCGCCAACAATGTGCGCAGTACCAGCGTGAACAACGTCAACAACCGGAACACCAACATCAACGCCAACAAGAACGTCAATGTCAATGTCAATAACAATCGTGGCGGTTGCTGTGGCGGCGGCTGGGACAATGACTACCATCCGGTCGCAACGGCGGCCGCGGTCACGGCCGCGGCTGTCGTCACCTCCGCCGTCGTCGGTTCGATGGTGCGTACCGTTCCCGCCGGCTGTGTCCCGGTCAATTACGGCGGCATGATCTACCAGCAGTGCGGCAGTACCTGGTATCAGCCGCAGGGCTCGCAGTACGTGGTGATCAACCCGCCGTACTGAGTGCTTTCGGGGGAGGCCGAGCGTTGAGGCCTCCCCGGATCAATCGACTTCTTTTGACACGCCGCCCGCACTTATCGACTGAATCAAAGGGCTGAATCCGGACAGAATTGAACACCGGGTGTTGATCGCACTGTCACCCCCAAGTTTTAACCCGCCAAAGGCCGGCCGGTGTGAGATGATCACGGCCTTGACCTGATCGTAGGCCAGCACGCAACGCGCCGGGGTTGGCGCATCGGCTTTGGAGCCAGAATGGCAGGGTCTTGAATTGAGCAACGTGGTGATGAGCAGAGCCTCGCTGAGAACGGCTGAACTGCCGGTCTATCACGGCATTGCGCTTGCCGATGTGCGGCTGGTCGATTCGGAAGCGCTCGCCGACGAAGCTTTCGATACGCTGATGAATGCCGGTGAAATCGGGTTCGATACCGAGTCGAAGCCGACATTCCTGAAAGGCGAGACGTCGACCGGCCCGCATCTTGTCCAGTTGGCGAGCGAATCCCGCGTCTATCTGTTCCAGATTTCCCGACAGCACGGCAGCAAGGCGTTGAAAACCATTCTGGAGTCGCCCCTGGTACTGAAAGTTGGTTTTGGCCTCGGCAATGACCGAAGTGCCTTGCAGTCCCGGTTGGATATCGAGATCAACAAGCTGCTCGACATGGGCGAGGTTCTGCGCGGGCCGGGGCATCGCGGCACCGTTGGCGCCAAGGTGGCGGTGGCGCATTTCTTTGCCCAGAAGTTTCAGAAGTCCAAAAAAACCAGCACCAGCAACTGGGCAGCACCGAATCTGAGCGAGCGGCAGATACTTTACGCGGCCAACGATGCCCATGTCGCGCTGCGGATTTACAGGGCATGGGTTAAAACGGGTTCTGTCGAACTTACGGAGTAGTGCCTGTTTGACCGTACTCATTACGCATTTGCTGATCAGGGAGCCGCTGAACACGTGTCAAACCGTCATTCCGGCGCAAGCCGGATTCAGGAAATGTCAAGTCACTGGACACCGGCTTCCGCCCCGAAGGAAATACTCCTGGGGTGCGCCGGTGCGACGGCGTATTCGGCGTTTCCTTGGCCATCCGGTCAAACTCGTGGCGTGAGGCCAGTCTTCGCCGTCATTCCGGCGAAAGCCGGAATCCAGAAAGCACGGCTGGAGAACGCCTGGATCCCGGTGTATGCCCCATAGGCGAAAGAGCCCATGGCTCAAGCGCCCATTGGCCACGGACGCGAAAGAGTGCCTGTGCATGACAATCTTGCGGGTCGGCTGAGCTTCATCGCCGATGATTTCGCATTTTGTGCTCGCCAGCCGAAAAATATAATTTGCGCAGGCTGGAATAATTGCGTCCCTTTTCCCGTTAATTCACTTGTAGTACCCCTTAACATCAACGGAGACCCTCATGAAAATACATAAATTCCTGCTTGCCCTGCTCGTAGCCGGCGCAAGCTATCAAGCCCTCGCCGCCGACCCGGCCATGGTGTCAAATGGCGTGCTCACCGGCAGCAACGGCATGTCCCTGTATATCTTCGACAAGGATGCCGCCGGCAGCGGCAAAAGCGTCTGCAATGACGGGTGTGCTGCCAACTGGCCGCCGCTGCTGGCGATGAGTGGCGATACCGCGAGCGGCGATTACTCTATCATCACGCGCGATGACGGAAAAAAACAATGGGCCTTCAGGGGCAAGCCACTCTACTACTGGGCCAAGGACCAGAAGCCGGGCGACAAGACGGGTGATGGTTTCAATAACGTCTGGCGCCTCGCCAAGCCCTAAGTCGCCGCGTGGACAGCCGCACGATCCTGGCCGAGATCCCTCGCCTGCGCCGGTATGCGCGGGCGTTGCTCGGCGATCGTGCGGCGGCTGACGATCTGGTGCAGGACACACTCGAACGGGCCTGGTTCAGGTTTCACCAGTGGCGTGCCGGCAGCGACCTGCGCGCCTGGCTGTTCGGCATCATGCACAACCTGCGCGTCGATCAACTGCGCCGGCCCGTGCTGTCAACGGATTCCATCGATGCGGATGATTTCGAGTTGTCGACGCGGCCCACGCAGACCGACGAGCGCGAGGTTCGAGATCTCGAATCGGCTCTGCGCCTGCTTCCCGATGAACAGCGCGAAGTGTTACTGCTGGTTGCGCTGGAAGAAATGAGCTACGCGGATATTGCTGCGGCGCAGGGCATCCCCATCGGTACTGTCATGTCCCGCCTGTCGCGCGGGCGGGAAGGGTTGCGCAAGATCATGGATGGCCAGCTACCCGCCACCAGGCTGAAGCTCGTGCGATGAGCAAATTACCAGTCACCGAATCCGATCTGCACGCCTATGTCGACGCGGCGTTGCCCGAGGCGCGGCGTGCAGAAGTTGAAAGCCATCTCGCCACCCAGCCGGATGCGGCGGAACGGGTGCGCGACTATCAGGCGCAGGCTCAGGCGCTCAGGGTCTTGTTCAACCCGGTGCTTGACGAGCCGCTGCCGGAACATTTGCGCGCGCTGTCATCGCCGCCGCGCGTGGCAGCGGTCGAACGCCCACACCGCTCACTCCTGGCCCGCTGGTCGCTGCAGCGTATTGCTGCCGGTTTCCTGGTCGCGCTGGTCGGCGGCGCGGCCGGCTGGCTGGCGCACAGCCAGTACCAATCGGCGCAGGGCGTGGCCAGAATTTCAACATTCGCACGGCAGGCGGCAGTGGCGCACGCGGTGTTCAGCCCCGATGTGCGTCGCCCGGTCGAAGTCAGTGCCGAAAATGAAGAGCAGCTCGTCGCCTGGCTCTCCAAACGCATGGGTACGCCGGTACGCCCGCCCAGGCTCGGCACCCTCGGTTACGAACTGATCGGTGGCCGCCTGTTGCCCGGAAACATCGGCCCCGTAGCCCAGTTCATGTATCACGATGCCAGCGGGCAACGGCTGACGCTCTACGTGTCCACCGAAAACGTCGGCAACCAGGAAACCGCCTTCCGCTTCGCCCAGGAAGGCAAGGTCAATGTCTTTTACTGGATCGACGGCAAGTTCGGTTACGCGCTGTCGGCGAGTATCGACAAAGTCGAACTGGCGCGCGTTGCGACAGCGGTTTATGAACAGATCGAAGGCAAGTGACTCGATAGCCAGAACAGAAACCCTGCGCAGAGGGGACTGGAAGATTGAGGTTGGCTGCATTGATACAGGCAGCAATTACGCCGATGCTTCAGGCTCCGGAGTAGTCGCCGAGCGAAGTGTGTCTGACACGAGTCGTGCATATGCGTCACCCCCATCCAATTAGCGGAGCCTTACATGACCAAGTCCACCACGACCTATTGGAATACCCTGAGTCCGGACAATCGGGAGCGCTGGATATCCATTAAGGGAATGGAAGGAATAACCGAAGAACTGACACTGAGCGTTGATGACGTAACCGGTGAATACACAAGATTGACCCGCTTCCTTCCCGGGGCCAATACAACAGCATTCGGCGGCAAAACTCATCCCTACCCGGAAGAGGTATTCATCGTCAGTGGTCGCCTCTACGACCAGGCGTTTGACCTGTGGCTTGACGCCGGACATTACGCCAGTCGGCCCCCCGGAGAAGTTCACGGCCCGTTCAAGACCGACGTCGGGTGTGTTGTGTTGGAAGTGTCGTTCCCCAATCGCATCGGTGACAGCAATGCTGCCCATTCCATCATTCCACCCGACGTTGCGTGATGAAGCCACGCGCCGCCGGTGAATCAAAGCGTGATGCCGCTGACCATCGGATCGGAGTATTGTTTGCCACTGTGCAAGCTGATATTCTTCACGAATGAAAATCAGTGACATTCTGCGTATGCTTCAAGCGGATGGCTGGTTTCTGGTAGCGACACGAGGCAGCCATCGGCAATACAAACATCCGCAGAAGCCCGGTCGGGTTACGGTACCGTGTAAGCCAAGCGACGATGTTGCTCCAGGGACATTGAACAGCATCATGAAGCAGTCCGGGTTGAAGAAATGAGGTCGCTATGCGTTACGCCGTCGTAATTGAAAAAGCTGGATCAAATTACTCTGCTTATGTCCCTGACTTGCCGGGATGCATCGCCACAGGTACCAGCATCCGGCAGGTCGAGGCTGAAATTCGTGAAGCCATCGTGTTTCATATCGATGGATTGCGAGAAGACGGAAGCCTTGTCCCCTTGCCGTCCAGTCAAGTTGAGTACATCGAAATCGCGGCATAACCCGGTGGTCATCACGGACTCCGCGTCTGCCGAACTCGGCCGGTGACGTTCACCTTGGGCGCCACAATACGAGCCTCACCCATGAATGTTCTCAACATACATGAACGCAAATTGGACGTGCCGACTGAACGGGTTGGCGCGCTCATTGATTCCTTGTCCTCGCGCGAGGATGTACTGTGGCCAAAGCAGGCATGGCCTCGCATGGAATTCGACCGTATCCTGAGTGTCGGGGCCGTCGGTGGCCACGGCCCGGTTAGATACTTCGTCGAGGCCTATACACCCGGCCGAAGTATCAGGTTCCGTTTCACCGGGCCGCGAG
Source organism: Propionivibrio sp. (assembly GCF_016790145.1). Lineage (GTDB taxonomy): Bacteria > Pseudomonadota > Gammaproteobacteria > Burkholderiales > Rhodocyclaceae > Propionivibrio. Next base: position 24,678 of record NZ_JAEUOI010000020.1, read on the forward strand.
GCTTCAATGGCTATCACGGGTACGAAGTGCTCAACCACTCTGCGCAAAGCTGCATCTTGCGGCACACGCTGGAAATGACCACCCAAGGCCCGGCCATCATTTCCTGGCCGCTTGTTTTCCGCCCCTTGCACGACGCTTTGCTTGAAGATTCACTTGCATTGGCGCAAGCCTCGCTTGGCGAGTCCCCGAATGTCCGGAAGTGGTCATTGTGGGTCAAGGTTCTCCGCTGGTTCGTTTCCAAAGGCAGTTCGCACCCTCAGGTTACGCCCGACACTGCGCCCCAAGGAACGCTGCGCGATGAAGCTGCGCAGCGTTCCTGAGCTTGAACGTAGTCAACAAGAATGAGCCGCGCCACGCCACTTCGAGATGCTATCAAAGCCTCGTTCTATCCGTTCGCTCTGGAACGTGGTTTTGTTCGTGGGAAGGCTTCATCGCTGTTTGTTCCGTTTCGCCGCACGAATGGAAACATGCTTCAGGTCTTTGAAATTCAGTGGGACAAATCCCATCGCCCTCGCTTCGTAGTGAATTTTGGCGAGGCCCCTTCCGACGGCTGCGAATATTTCGGCAAAAAAATTGGTGCAGAGTTTCTGGAGCCGCAGCATTGCCCTGTTAAAGGCAGGCTGCAACGCTGGCGCGGCGGTTCAATACGTACCTGGTTCCAGATTAGCAAACCCTGGGCGGAGACTCTTTACACTCTGAAGCGGTCCTATACCCCGGAGGAAGTCGCGGCACAGCTCATTGCCGGCTTCGCCGAGCTTGAATGCTGGTGGGAAACAAAACACGAAGGCCCGCATGTCTATGTTTGGCGCAGCCCTGTTGGCTGACAAGTCCTTCAATCGGTCGACAGGATGCTACGCCTTTTGGTGCCCCACGCTGCGCTCCATGCCCTGAAACATTATTACTGTATTGCCGGCTATTCCAGCCTGAGTGTTTTCGCCAGGCGGTCGTAGAGTACGACGTTGACCGTTGCGGCGAGATTCATGCAGCCCACGGTGGGGATATACACGACATCGGTACACCAGGCACGAACCGATTTGTCGAGCGTTCCGTCTTCCGGGCCGAAAATGTAAAACGCTCGCTCGGGATGGGTGTATTCGGGTAGCGGCCTGGCGCCCTTGACCAGCTCAATGGCCACCGGCGTGCAGCCGAGCGGGATGACCTGCTTCAGGTCTTCAATGCCGATCAGCGGAATTTTCTGGTGAACTTTCTTGGTGTCGGTGACGAACTCTTTGGCACGATCATAACGAACACCGGTATAGAAAACCGTATTGACGCCATAGCAGCCGGCGGCACGCAGCACCGAACCGACGTTTTCAGGCGTCTTGGGGTTGAAAAGTCCGATACAGCAGAAACCTTTGCTCATGGCGGGGTGTGCTCTGGTAGCCAGGCGCCATTGTACGGCTTAAGTCGCTGCGGCTCCGCTCATGCCGGCACGGGCTCGTCGCTCAGTGGCGCTGCTCATTTGCCTTGATTCTCAAGCCCGCCATTTGCGTTACTATGTCGTTCGCCAAATCTCAGGAGATCAAAGTCTATGACCACGCTATTCAACCCGCTCAAAGTCGGGGCGCTGACGGTGCCGAATCGCATTTTCATGGCGCCGCTGACCCGATGCCGGGCCGGCGTCGAACACGATCCGAATGCCATGATGGCCGAATACTACGCCCAGCGCGCCAGTGCCGGTCTGATCATTGCAGAGGCGACCATGGCGATGGCAGGCAACTCGTCGTTCTGGATGGAGCCCGGAATCTACTCACCCGCCCAGGTCGCGGGCTGGAAGCTGACCACCGATGCCGTGCATGCGGCCGGTGGCCGGATCTTCCTGCAGATCTGGCATGGCGGGCGTGCCTGTCATCCGCTGCTCAACGCCGGCGCACAGCCGGTAGCGCCGAGCCCGATAGCCATTAGCGGTGACGAGGTTCGTACTCCCGAGGGCAAGAAGCCTTATGTCGTCCCGCATGAGTTGCGCGATGAAGAACTGCCGGGCATTGTCAATGGCTTCAAAAAAGCGGCAGAGAATGCACAGGCGGCGGGTTTCGACGGTGTTGAAGTGCATGGCGCCAACGGCTATCTGCTCGATGAGTTTTTGCGCGACGGGGCAAACAAGCGGGTTGGCCCTTACGGGGGCTCTTTAGAAAACCGCGCGCGGCTGATGTTTGAAGTGATCGAAGCCGTCAGTGGCGTGTGGGGCAGCGATCGGGTCGGACTGCGTATTTCGCCGCTCAACAGTTACAACAGCATGATCGACAGCGACCCGATCGGTTTATCCACCTGGCTTGCCGAACGGCTCAACGCGTTCGATCTGGCCTATCTTCATGTCATGCGTGGTGATTTCTTCCAGCAGCAAAGCGGTGATGTCATGACGCCTGTCCGCGCACATTACCGGGGGGTGCTGATTGGCAATATGGGCTACACCGGCGACGAGGCCGCCAGCGCCGTTGCCGAAGGGAAAGTTGACGCCGTTACCTTCGGTACCGGTTTCCTGGCCAATCCCGACCTGCCGGCCCGCATCAAGGTCGGCGCGCCGCTGAACACGCCCAATCCTGACACGTTCTATACCCCTGGGCCTGAAGGCTATACGGATTATCCGGTCTTCAGCGCTTGATAACGGCCCGTGTCGTCCTTGTGATTTGGGCGAGACGGCGAGCATTTCATCGAGATATGTCAGGTCGCTTCATGAGCTTACATCAACAAGCCGTCACGACAGGAGATGATCAGGCATCCGAAGAGTTTCTGGTGATCTGTCTGTGCGCCGAATGGTGCGGTACCTGCCGTGATTACAAGGCGGGTTTCAATGCGCTGGCGGCGCAGTTTCCGGGTACCCGGTTTCGCTGGCTGGATATTGAAGAGCATGCCGACGAAATGGGTGACCTGGACATCGAGAATTTTCCGACATTGTTCGTTCAGCGCCGGCAGTGGGTGCTTTTCTTCGGAACGATGCTGCCCTACCTGAACTATTTGTGCAGGATGATCGAAACCTTCCAGGAACAGACAGCGGAGGAAAGCCGGGACTATGTGCTGTCGAATCCTGAGCGGCGTGGCTGGCAGGAGAATCAGGACCTCGCGCGTCTGGGAACGATCCAGGACGGGCATTGACACCGGTCTGGAGCGCGCTGCGCAGAGGCCACGGAATCAAGGCGAAATGCCAGGGGCAAGTTGATCCAGAACAGCAGCGATCCGGCGCAAACCGCTTCCCTGGCGTGCAGACAGGAGAAGATAAAGGCGCGCCTGGTCAGCGGCGTCTTTTGCGCCCCCCACGTCGCGCTTGCTCACGGCGGAGGATTTTCTGTGCCGTCCTTTCGAGCTCAACCGGGTGCGCCGCTTCGAGTGCGCGCAAGCGCTCGGTCAACTCCTTGAACGTTGGCGGAAAGCTTGCACCCTTGCAGGAAAAGACAATTTTGTTTTCGCCCTCATCCGCTTCGACGACGAGTGTTTTACCGTAAAACGATTCGTCGATTCTGGCGATATGGCTGCTACAGGCGGGATCATCGGCACACAGGTTAACGACGAATATTCCCCCCGCGCGCAAGGCGGCATGGCAGTGATCGTAAAATGCCGAAGTGCATAGTTGCCCCGGTTGCCCGCCGCTATCAAATCCATCGAGCAGGAGGACATCGAAGGTTTCGATTTTACGACGCATGAAATCTGCGCCATCGGCACAGACAATCCGGAAACGGCTACCGTCCTCCGGAACGGCGAACGCCTTTCGTAGCGCGATGACTTCGGGGGAGATTTCAATTGCGGTGAAGTCGCTGTCGGGTAGCTTGAGGCGACAGTACTTGGCCAGCGAGCCCCCACCAAGGCCGATCATGGCGATACGTTCAGGCCGTGGCTGAAAAAGCAGGAATCCCATCATGGTGCGCGTATAGTCGAGTACCAGCCGTGCCGGGTCGGCCTTGAGCATGCGGCTCTGGATGGTCGGAAACCCGAAGTGGAGCGACAATTCTCCCTGATCTTCGTGTACCAGGGGAGTGTCTGTCACGTAATTGTCATGTAAATCTCTGATCATGGGAACATTATCGCAGTTTGCATGCTCTAAGCCGACGTTGCCTTCCAGTTAATCCTGGCCGCTTCAAGTGTCAGTCAGTGTTTGCGAGGCGCCGGCTTGTTGTATTTGCGCCTATATACTGATTGTGTTCCGACCCCTTCATGAGTACACATATGGATGCCATTGTCAACACCGCAGAAGCTCCTTCCGCCATTGCACCCGAAGACCTGAACGCCGCGATCAACCTGCGCCTCGCGCTGCTCGGTCTGCCGCTCGCCACCGGCGCCGATGGCGCGTCGTTGACCGGCCTGATGGCGCCAATTCTCGCACGCCAGCGGGAGCAGAGTCGCCGGCTTAGCGATCGGCTGTGCCCGACCGATACGCGGATTCAGAATTTTCTGAAGGAGTATCTGGCGGATGTTGGCCCCGCACCCCATCTGCCGGGCCGTACCCTGGTGCTCGATCAGCCCGGTCTGGCGCGCGGCCTGTCGCTGCCGGCCCACGGCGACTTTTTTAAGTCGCCCCTGCTCAGCAGCTATCGTCTGCGCAACGGCGTGCTGCACAATCCGGCCAGTGATCGTCGCACCACGGCTGGAGTGTTTCACCTCGTTGAAGGCGGTTTGCCGATCCCCGACGACAAGCTGGCCGTGCCGAAGGTGGCATTTTCCCGGCTGCTTGCCTTGGCGCTCACGCCGCCGGACGAATCGTTGCAGTTGCCATTTACTGCCTGTGAGAAGGTGCCGGCCAAGTGTTTCGTCTCACTGCTGCTGCGCCCCTTGGTGGTGCCTGCCGTTCCCGGCTTTACTACGGAAAAGCGCCTGGAAACCCGCTTCTTCGTTCCCGGGGCGCTGGTGGCCAATCTCGATTTCGTTGAAAGTATTTTTGGCAATGCCGGCGATCCTTACTTGCCGGAAAACGATGCCTCGCTCGATCCCGATAGCTGGACAGGGCACACCGGTTGCGTGATTCTGGCGCCGCACCTGACGCATGTGCCCAAGCACCTGCTCGGTCTCCCGCACTGGGATGCCGCGACGCCGCTGCAACGCCGCGACGGCATGTGCTACAAGAGCGAAAGCGAGCTGTATAACGGGGGAAGCGCATTCAAGTTGTGCGCGCGAGATGCACGCGGGGTGATTGTGACAATCATCGCTGACAATTATTTCGGTTACTGCAAGAAGGAAGTGAAGACGCAGATCAGCTATTCGGCGAATCTCTTCGGCTCAGCCGAAGAAGAGCATTCCGGCGGGGCGCTGGTTTTTCCGAGTTACAACGAAGGGCTGGAGTACACCGATCTGACGGCTGGCGATAGCTACTCGCTGCAGGAGGTGCTGGCGCGCGATTCCGAGCGCTTTGCCCTTCAACCCGCAGGGCATGCGCTTGATCGCATGCACTCGCACATCGTTCTGGTGCCGGAGAAATCGACATTCAGTCTGCGTTCGCAAAACGTCTCATGGACGACGCCTGATGGCAAGACATCCTCGATCAGGCTGCAGGCGGGGAAAACCTACCTGGGACCCAATGGCTACCGGATGCATATGGAGCCATTGAGTGCCAATCCTCGTCTTTGGAACCTCGTCGGAACATCGGCAGAAGTGACGGTTTGCCACAAGCCGGCTACCGTTTCCGGTGGGGGCAAATCGGAGATATCGAAGGCGATTTCGGATGCGATTCTCGTCGGTTATGTTTATGTGGCCGACCTTGATAAGGATATGGATGCGGTTGCCGCCATTCTTGCTCGCGATTTTTCCGATCGCTTCAGTGATCCCGAGAAGTGCGGTATCGATCATCGCCTTATCCTGAGCAGCGAACGCTCGATGGGAAGCGTCATCAAGCTGCTGACACCGTCCAGCCGCGATTACAACGAGGATTACAACACCTGGCTGCGCGCCATACCGCAACACATCAAGGAGCTTGTCTTCGTGGTCAAGCGTTTCCATCGGGCGGAGTGGGGCGACGACTGGCGAAGCCACTATTCGGTCGATCTGATCAACGGTCGTCCGGGATATGCGCTGAAGCTGAGAGGCAGCACGCTGATTGTCAATACCCTACGTGTCGGTTTCGAGAAAGATGGCTCCTGGCGCGTGTTCGGTTTGCGCCATGACTTCCATCCGGCCATCAAGGTGCAGACCGAAGACGACATCACGGCCAGCGTGGTCGCTCCGGCCGGGCAGGTTGCCGGTGAGCCAGGGGCGTTTTCCCGGAAATTTGTGCAAAACTGCGAGCGTCGTCTGTTCCAGAGGCCGGATGACGCCGTGCACCGCGGCTATGATCGCCAGGCTGAAGCCGATATTGCGACGCCCGGTACCTTTATCTCCAACTTCGAGCCGCTTGAAGGTGCAGATGCGCGTGAACTGGTTGATGATTCCATTGGTTTCAGTGCCTATACTACCCCCATGCAGCAATTGATTCAGGCCGCTGCCGAGGCGCCCGAGGGTTCGTCGCCAAAGTATTTCGTTTCATCGGCACACTCGCGCCTGGTCGACGGCAAGCCGACGAAGAACCCTCGCTATCTCCAGTTGCGTCCCGATATCGCGCGCCCACAAGACAAAGTCACCGCAGACCTGGCAATGCGCCTGTTTCGCAGGCAGTCAAGCGCCGAGCCGCTGATTACACCGGTGCATGTGGTCGCTGCCGGGCGGCGCAACAATCCTCCGGACGATGGTATCCGGCCGCTTTGTCCGTACAACCCGCTGCACTACATGGAGTTACCCGAACTGTTCATGGAGTTCATCAGCTCGATGACCGGAAAGTCACCGTCAACGACGGGTGCGGGTTCCGAAGGCGCGCTGACCAAGGGGCCGTTCAATGCGCTCCCGGCAATCATTGACCTGAATGCCGCCTTCGTCTCTTACGCACTCACCGGTTACGACGGCTGGGTTTCCTGTGCCGGCTACGTCGGGCCGAACGTACGCGTCGATCACGATGTCAGTCTGCTGGTACCCGAGGTTTTTTCACGCATGAGCCCGAGCGAGCGCAGCGCGCAAAACCTGATCGCCATCGGCGCGCTCGAGCGCGTTGCCGATTTCGAGCACGGCGGCCAGCCCGTTCTCTCCAGCCGGCTCGGCTACCGGATGACGGCACGTTTTGCCAGCACTTTCTTTGGCCGGATATTTCTGCATCCACACGCGGTGTTTACCGATGAAATGCTGCGCCCCGAGTTACAGGACATGGGCATTTTTGCCGATGGGGTGGCCAATATCGTCTCGACGCATCAGCGCGTTGCCGAAAGCTATTTCACCGATGGCAGTATTTCGATGGCCTGCCCACCGTTAAGAGCCTTGCTTGAAATCATGGCGCATGGACGAACCGAACAAGGTCATGGGCTGGAATCGCCGGAGTTGCGTGAGATGTTCACGCGCGAAAGCGTGCTTGCCAGTGACTGGTACGCAGCCCGTCTGGATACCAAACAGCGCAGTGACGAGGCTCGCCTGAAGCGGGTTGTGGCTTCGCTTTACGAGTTTCTCGACAACCCAGACAATGCCGGGGTAGCGAATCGCCTTGGGCTTGCGGCGCGTCGCGAACAGGCCCAGGGTGAGCGGGTCCGTGTCGGTTCCGCGGAGTATCGTGCCGGTCTGGTTGGTACCATCGGCCTGCAAGCGCTCGGTGAGGCTGGTTGATCATTGAGTACTGAGTTTGGGCTGTCGGGAGGGGAGGAGTCCCGATTCAAAGCCTCTCAGGCAGGACGGCCATGAGACTGTCTGTGCTGTTTTTTCAGTGCGCGCTGGTTATGGCCTTCTCTGCCTCGGCCGATGAAGTACCGTCAGCGCTGTCCACTTCATCCGGTCCCAAGCCGGGCGATTGCGTGATGTTCCGCGAAGGTGGTCTTGGCGTGGTATTCAAGACGCCGACGTACTGGTTGAAAGGTTCGATTGCCGATATTAGTCACGAGCGCCGGTTGGCGGGTCGTTGCCCGAAAATCGGCAAGCAGGTGTCGGCCTATACGCGCGAGGACTGGGTGCGAATTGCGGCGGCTACGCCTTGTGTCGAGAATGATGCCGATGTGGGTGAAGTGGCTGTGCTGCGCATCCGTGTCGCCGTCGAGGAATGGGAAACGCCGTGGTCGAATCAGCATGGAACCGCCGGCTGGCTGTTTCGCGGCTACTTTCTCGACCAGGCACTGAAAAAGGGCGAGTTGATCGAAATGGACGCAACATGGCTGGAGCGTTGCGAGCCTCGTTCGTAAACACGTACTGTGCCGCCACGAAGCAGTTCCGGGCGAGGCAAGAGCTTAAGATCTTACAGGGGTGCTATCCTGCAAAATCGCTTGCATGGTGGTCGAGACAAACAGCAAAAAACCCGCTGGCGACGGGCTAAGCCATCAATCATCTGCCCGATTATTTGTCGTCTTTGGCGCTCGTTGTGTCTGTCGAGGTCAGCGCAGCAGCTTGTTTCTCCATGGCCTCTTGCATTTGTGTCTGTATCTTCTGCATCAGCGCCCACGGCCACATGGCAGACTGTAAAGGGTCGGCCGTGCTGTCGTTGTCGCCGGTTTCAGCGGGCGCCTTGGCAAACGGGAGTGCTGAAGCCATGACCTGATCAGGCTTGATGTTGCTGATTTGGCGGACGGCATTGAGGGTGGAGCATTGCATCTCAAGCGTCTTGATGGTCATCTGCAACATCGACAGGTTCATCTTGAGCCAGCTTTCGACTGTCTTGAGATCGACCAGCCGTTTTTCAAGTTCGTCAACGTCGAAAGTCGGGGTGACCATGCCCGGCAGCGAAAAGCCCATTTTTTCCCAGAGGTTTTGGGCGAAGTCCATCGGGTTGTTTGAAGCAGTGCTGTTCGCCATGTCGTAACTCCAGTCCTTGAAATGATTTCATCTTAACGTAAAACTTAACTGCTGGATGTTTCTGACACCAAGAATGATGTCAGGTGAAGATCAATCATAACCCCATTTTCATTGGCCACGATGGTCAAATAACATGTTACCGAAAGTTACACCCTGATCAGGGTGGACTTTCCTGTCTGAATACATCAGTGCCATCAGGAATTGTCGATCGTTGCCAGCAATCGCAGAAGGCTCCCGTTGACCCGGTCAGCGTCGGTAGCAGTAAAGCCGGGTTTGCCTCGCGTCATCAATCTCTACAACGCTGCTGGCTTCAACCCCTGGAACGGGGAAGTTGTTGCTGATGAACAGACTCCCCGAGGGCATCTCAAGCTTGACCTTTTCCCATAGCGCGGGCATCGGAGCCGGGGAGAGAAAGGCGTAAACGAGATCGTACTCCGTGAGGCTGGTGCGCCAGATGTCTCCCCAGTGCCAAGAGCAGTTTGGCAGACCGGCAGTGCACAGGTAGCCGGCCAGCCAGGTGGCGGGGGCATTTTCGATCCCGGTGAATTGTGCCTCCGGTAGCGCCCTGGCGAGTGGGCGAAGTACACTGCCGATGCCTGCCCCGAGGTCGAGAAAGCGTTTGCCCGGACACTCTGACATGAGTTCTGCAAGCGCGGCTGCCGTATCCTTGCTGGATAGGTAAAGCGGTATCTGGTCTGTCAGTGCACCGCGATAAACAAGCAACAACAGGATAAAAGCCAGCAAAAACCAGCCGGGGGCAATCGACAGCGCGGCAATAGCCCAGGCCAGAGGGGCGAACAGCATATGGATCAGCCGCCACCACCAGGGTTGGCGTGTGAGGCTGGCCAGCAGCAGGGCAATTGCACCGATGGCCAGCGCGGTTGCAGGCCACGGTAGGGTTTCATTGCGCAGGACGAAGTAGGGCCAGGCCAGTGACAGCACCGTGAATGCTGCGGCGCACTGCAAGGTCAGTTGGCGCAAATGCGCACGGGTCTGCGGGATCGCTTGCTGATCGGCGCCAGTGCCGGATTCAGGGGGGAGGGCAGACAAGATTCCTTGCTCCTAAGTTGGGCTTCCCATTGTATTCGCGTGCCATGCTGACGCGTTTGAAATCCAATCGGAAAAAGTATCAGATATGAAAATTGTCGGTACGATTTCTGCTATACTATGGCCCGATCCGAAAAAACTGTTTGACAATCCTTGCCTGGCGCGTCAAAATTTCCGGTTGCGAGTTGGAGGGATACCCAAGCGGTCAACGGGATCAGACTGTAAATCTGACGGCTCTGCCTTCGAAGGTTCGAATCCTTCTCCCTCCACCAAAAATGCCGCTGAATGTGGTTTTGACTGGTTGTGCTGCGGGTAAATGGATGCGCGGGTGTAGCTCAATGGTAGAGCTGAAGCCTTCCAAGCTTAAGACGAGGGTTCGATTCCCTTCACCCGCTCCGTGTCTGGAAATTTGATTTGTGTTGCAAGCAGGATGCCCATGTAGCTCAGTGGTAGAGCACTCCCTTGGTAAGGGAGAGGTCGGCAGTTCAATCCTGCCCATGGGCACCAGGGTTTATGGTTCGAAGGTTTTTTCAACATCTAACGTTTAGAGGTACCGGCAATGGCTAAGGCAAAATTTGAACGGACGAAGCCGCACGTAAACGTCGGCACGATTGGTCACGTAGACCATGGCAAGACCACGCTGACGGCGGCGATCACGACGATCCTGTCGAAGAAATTTGGTGGTGAGGCCAAGGCCTA
>NZ_JAEUOI010000182.1 GCF_016790145.1 Propionivibrio sp.
GAGATGGTGATGCCGGGCGACAACATCCAGATGACGGTGAAGCTGATCAACCCGATCGCCATGGAAGAAGGTCTGCGTTTCGCCATCCGTGAAGGCGGTCGTACCGTCGGCGCCGGCGTCGTCGCCAAGATCATCGAGTAATTATTTGTTTATATCGGGCGTAGGGTTACAGCTCTGCCCCATCGCTCTTTGGGAATTCATATGCAAAACCAGAAAATCCGCATCCGCCTGAAAGCCTTCGATTATCGTCTAATCGATCAGTCGGCCCAGGAAATTGTTGAAACCGCAAAGCGTACCGGTGCCGTTGTTCGTGGGCCGGTTCCGCTTCCGACCCGGATTCAACGCTTTGACGTTTTGCGTTCCCCGCACGTCAACAAGAGTTCGCGTGATCAATTTGAAATCCGTACCCATCTTCGCCTGATGGACATTATCGATCCGACTGATAAAACGGTCGATGCGCTGATGAAGCTTGACCTGCCAGCAGGTGTTGACGTCGAAATTAAGTTGCAATAATTGCTTTCTTGCGGCTATAATCGCCGCCTTTCGTCAGGTAGCGTCGTTGACGCTGCCTATTTTGACTTGTAGCACTCGTACAAGTTTTGTACCACTCGCCGGCCAATCGTAGCCGGCTAGAGGAGAATAACCATGAGTCTAGGCCTTGTTGGGCGCAAGGTCGGCATGACGCGCATTTTTACCGATGACGGTGCTTCCGTTCCGGTAACCGTGCTCGATGTGTCGAACAATCGTGTCGCCCAGATCAAAACGCCTGAGAACGACGGCTATGCTGCCGTCCAGCTGGCTTTCGGCAAGCGTCGTCCTTCCCGAGTCAATAAGTCCCTGGCGGGTCATCTCGCCAAGGCAGGCGTCGAGGCAGGTAACCTGCTTAAGGAGTTCCCGGTTTCCGTCGAGGATCTCGCCGTCCTGAAACCCGGTGATCATGTCAGCGTTTCAATTTTCGCTGTCGGTCAGAAAGTTGATGTTACCGGTCAGACCATCGGCAAGGGTTTCGCCGGTGCTATCAAGCGTCACCACTTCAAATCGCAGCGTGCCTCTCACGGCAACTCAGTGTCGCATAACGCACCGGGTTCGATCGGCATGAACCAGGATCCGGGACGGGTTTTCCCCGGCAAGCGGATGTCCGGCCATCTGGGCGACGTTAAGCGAACGCAGCAGAACCTTGAGGTCATTCGTGTTGACGTTGAGCGTCAGTTATTGTTGGTCAAGGGAGCGGTGCCCGGCTCCAAAGGGTCGGATCTGATCGTACACCCTGCAGTCAAGGCGGGGACATAATGGAACTCAAACTGATTAACGAAGAAGGCCAGGAAGCCAGCCGCTTGCAGGCTTCCGATATCCTGTTTGGACGAGAATACAACGAATCCCTGATTCACCAGGTTGTCGTTGCCTATCAGGCCAATGCACGCAGCGGCAATCGCGCGCAGAAGGATCGTGAGCAGGTCAAGCACACGACAGCCAAACCGTTTCGCCAAAAGGGTACGGGCCGGGCCCGTGCTGGTATGTCCTCCTCGCCGCTGTGGCGCGGAGGTGGCCGGATTTTCCCGAATTCGCCTGACGAGAATTTCAGCCAGAAGCTGAACAAGAAAATGTATCGAGCCGGTATGGCGTCGATTCTTTCCCAGCTCGTTCGTGAAGATCGTCTGGCTGTAGTCGACAGCATTTCTGTCGAGGCGCCGAAGACCAAATTATTCGCTCAGAAGATCAAGAGCATGGGTTACGACTCGGTGCTGGTAATCATCGACAGTCTCGATGAAAACGTTTTCCTGGCTTCGCGCAACCTGCCCAACGTGCTGGTTCTTGAAGTCAATGAGGCCGACCCGGTGTCGCTGATCCGCTTCCCGAAAGTGCTGATGACCAAAAGCGCTCTCGCCAAGTTTGAGGAGATTCTGGGATGAACCAACAACGTCTGATGCAAGTGCTGCTGGCGCCGCAGATCTCCGAGAAAGCGACCTACGTCGCCGACAAGAACTCGCAGGTTGTCTTTCGTGTCGCCTCTGATGCGACCAAGCCTGAAGTGAAGGCTGCGGTCGAATTGCTGTTCAAGGTATCCGTTGATTCGGTACAGATCGCCAACGTCAAGGGCAAGCAAAAAAAGTTTGGTCGCTTCATGGGTAGTCGGAAAAACTGGAAAAAGGCTTATGTCTGCCTGAAGGCCGGTCAGGAAATCAATTTCGTCGATGGGGGGGTTGCGTAATGGCACTCGTCAAAGTCAAACCGACGTCGCCCGGCCGTCGTGCCGTGGTCAAGGTTGTCAATCCCGATCTACACAAGGGCAAGCCCTTCGCGGCGCTGGTCGAAGCGCAGTCGAAGCATGCCGGTCGCAACAATAATGGCCACATCACGACAAGGCATCAGGGCGGTGGCCACAAGCAACACTATCGCCTGGTCGATTTCAAGCGTAACAAGGATGGAATTCCTGCCAAGGTAGAACGTCTTGAATACGACCCGAATCGTACGGCAAACATTGCGTTGTTACTCTATGCGGACGGTGAACGTCGCTACGTCATTGCGCCCAAGGGGATGCTCGTCGGTCAGCAGGTCATGAGCGGTTCCGAGGCGCCGATCAAATCGGGTAATACCCTGCCGATTCGCAACATCCCGGTGGGTACCACGATTCATTGTGTCGAGATGATCCCTGGCAAGGGCGCACAACTGGCACGTTCTGCGGGTACCTCGGCACAACTGCTGGCGCGTGAAGGGGTTTATGCCCAGGTTCGTTTGCGCTCTGGCGAAATCCGTCGGGTGCACGTCGAGTGCCGCGCTACGATCGGAGAGGTAGGTAACGAAGAACATAGCCTGCGTTCAATCGGCAAGGCCGGAGCAAATCGCTGGCGTGGTATCCGGCCGACCGTCCGCGGTGTGGTGATGAACCCGGTCGATCACCCACATGGTGGGGGTGAAGGTAAAACGGCGGCAGGTATGCACCCGGTCAGCCCGTGGGGTACCAAAACCAAGGGCTATCGCACACGCAGCAACAAGCGCACGACCTCGATGATCGTGCAGCGCCGTCACAAACGCTAAGGGATAGATAACTATGGGACGTTCCGTAAAAAAGGGCCCGTTTGTCGATGCCCACCTGATCAAGAAAATCGGCGCTGTGCGTGCAACAAGCGACAAGCGGCCCATCAAGACTTGGTCGCGCCGTTCGACGGTGTTGCCGGACTTTGTTGGTCTGACCATTGCTGTACATAACGGCAAGCAACACATCCCGGTGTATGTCACCGAAAACATGGTCGGCCACAAGCTCGGCGAGTTTTCACTGACCCGCACTTTCAAGGGTCATACCGCCGGCAAAAAGGCGAAGAAGTAAAGGAATGGATATGGAAACTCGTGCTATTTTGCGCGGCGTTCGGCTGTCAGACCAGAAAGGTCGATTGGTCGCCGACCAGATCCGCGGTTTACCGGTGGATAAAGCGCTCAGCATCCTGACTTTCAGCCCGAAGAAAGGTGCTGGAATCATCAAAAAGGTGCTTGAGTCGGCGATAGCCAATGCCGAACATAACGATGGGGCTGATATTGACGAATTGAAGGTGAAAACTATCTGCGTCGAAAAAGGCATGGTACTCAAGCGCTTTACCGCGCGTGCAAAGGGGCGTGGCAATCGGATCGTCAAACCGACCTGCCATATTTTCCTGACCGTCGGAAACTGAGGAATAACAATGGGACAGAAGATTCATCCGACTGGTTTTCGCCTGGCGGTCACTCGTGACTGGTCTTCGCGCTGGTATGCCAATAGCAAAAACTTCGCTGGCATGCTTAATGAAGACGTACAGGTTCGTGATTACCTCAAAAAGAAATTGAAGCACGCCTCAGTGGGTCGGGTTCTGATCGAGCGTCCGGCAAAGAATGCCCGCGTTACAGTGTACTCCGCACGCCCTGGTGTGGTGATCGGAAAGAAGGGCGAAGAAATTGATCATTTGCGCGCTGCTTTGCAAAAGATCATGGGCGTACCGGTCCATGTCAGTATCGAGGAAATTCGCAAACCGGAACTCGATGCACAGTTGATCGCTGATTCGATTACACAGCAGCTTGAAAAGCGCATCATGTTCCGTCGTGCCATGAAACGCGCGATGCAGAACGCCATGCGACTCGGTGCTCAGGGTATAAAAATCATGAGTTCGGGGCGTCTTAACGGTGCCGAGATCGCTCGCCGAGAGTGGTATCGCGAAGGCCGTGTACCATTACATACACTGCGTGCGGATATTGATTATGCAACGTCTGAAGCCCTGACAACCTACGGCATCATCGGAGTGAAGGTTTGGGTCTTCAAGGGCGAAATCCTGAACCGCAACGAACAGCCGCTCGCTGCGAGCGACGCTAATGCGGCGGACGAGCAGGCACGCAAGCCACGTCGTGCACTCAAGCCCCCAGTAACTGATGGTGCCGAGAAGCCCAAGAGCCGTACGGTAAAGGCCAATCTGCAGCCCGAAGCCGTGAATGGCGAAGCCGCCTTGCCAGAAGCCAAGGCGCCGGCAAAAAGAGTAAGAAAGGCAGGAACGACTGATGTTGCAGCCAGCTAAAAGAAAGTACCGCAAAGAGCAGAAAGGCCGTAATACCGGTCTGGCTACGCGTGGCGCCAAGGTAAGCTTTGGTGAGTTCGGGCTCAAGGCAACAGGCCGCGGTCGCCTGACGGCTCGTCAGATCGAAGCGGCACGTCGCGCCATGACCCGTCACATCAAGCGCGGTGGCCGGATCTGGATTCGCATTTTTCCTGACAAACCAGTTTCAAAAAAGCCGGCTGAAGTGCGCATGGGTAACGGCAAGGGTAATCCGGAATACTACGTGGCAGAAATTCAACCGGGCAAAGTGCTTTACGAGATGGATGGTGTCGATGAAGTATTGGCTCGTGAAGCCTTCGCACTAGCCGCCGCCAAGCTTCCGATCCCGACTGCTTTTGTCACGCGAATGGTAGGTTGATCATGAAAGTCAGTGAACTCAGGGCAAAGAACGCCGACGAACTGGACAAGGAGCTGCTGGATCTGTTGAAGGCGCAATTTGGCCTGCGCATGCAAATTGCGACCCAGCAATTAAGCAACAACAGCCAGATCGGCAAGGTACGCCGTGACATCGCGCGCGTACGCACCCTTATTCGTGAAAAGGCGATACAACAATGAACGAAACGACAAGCAAGCGCACGCAGATCGGCCGTGTCGTCAGCGACAAGATGGAAAAGACCGTGACTGTGCTCATCGAGCGTCGTGTAAAGCATCCCATGTACGACAAGATTATTGTGCGTTCAAGCAAATACCATGCACATAACATCAATAACGAAGCGAAATCCGGCGACCTGGTTGAGATACAGGAATGCCGTCCGTTGTCGAAGACAAAGACCTGGGTTGTTACCAGGCTGTTGGAAAAGGCCGTTGCAATTTAAACTTGCCTTTTCCTAAAATGAAGCTATAATGCTGTCCTTTCGCATCTGGCCTTCTTCTGGCTGGATGTTTCTCCCTTACGGGTTCCAAGACTGACCGCAGCAGCGGGATAAGTTGGAGAGATAAATGATTCAGATGCAGACGGTTCTGGACGTCGCCGACAATACCGGCGCCCGTTCAGTGATGTGTATCAAGGTGCTGGGCGGCTCTAGGCGTCGCTATGCCAGCGTTGGCGATATCATCAAAGTGAGTATCAAGGATGCCGCACCGCGCGGTCGCGTCAAGAAGGGCGACGTCTACAGTGCGGTGGTCGTTCGTACCGCCAAGGGCGTGCGTCGTCCGGATGGTTCTCTGGTCAAATTCGACAACAATGCGGCGGTGCTCCTCAATAATAAGCTGGAGCCAATTGGCACGCGTATCTTTGGGCCGGTAACGCGCGAATTGCGCGGCGAACGGTTCATGAAGATCGTGTCACTGGCGCCGGAAGTGCTGTAAGGAGTAACCATGGACAAGATTCGCAAAGGCGACGGAATCATCGTTATCGCCGGCAAGGATAAAGGCAAGCGCGGGACGGTTCTGGTCCGCGTTGATGCTGAGCATGTCGTGGTTGAAGGCGTAAATCGCGCCAAAAAGCACGTCAAGCCCAATCCGGTCAAGGGCGTGACTGGTGGCGTTGTCGATAAGGACATGCCGCTTCACGTTTCAAATGTTGCACTATACAACCCGGTGACGCAGAAGGCAGATCGTGTCGGCTTCAAGCATCTTGAAGACGGGACAAAAGTACGTATCTTCAAGTCGAACGGCGAAGTGGTTGAGGCGTAAGGAGCGATCATGGCGCGTATGCTGGATTTTTACAAAAACACGGTGGTGCAGGAGCTGACTAAGAAATTCGGCTACAAGTCGGTCATGGAAATACCGCGCATCACCAAGATTACCCTGAACATGGGTGTGGGCGAGGCCGTTGCGGACAAGAAAGTGCTTGAGCATGCAGTCGGTGACATGACCAAGATTGCCGGTCAGAAGCCTGTAGTAACGAAATCACGAAAGTCGATTGCCGGCTTTAAGATCCGTGATGGTTATCCGATCGGTTGCATGGTTACTCTGCGCGGTCCACGCATGTTCGAGTTTCTCGATCGTCTGGTGACAGTGGCCCTGCCGCGTGTACGCGACTTTCGTGGTATTTCGGGCAAGGGTTTTGACGGTCGTGGCAATTACAACATGGGCGTCAAGGAACAGATTATCTTTCCTGAAATCGAGTACGACAAGATTGATGCGTTGCGTGGTATGAATATCAGCGTTACCACTACCGCCAAGACAGACGAAGAAGCGCGTGCGTTGCTCGGTGCGTTTAAATTCCCGTTCAAGAATTGAGGCAATAATGGCGAAACTTGCACTGATTAACCGCAATGAAAAGCGGCGAGAAACGGTTAAAAAATACGCCGCAAAGCGAGATGCGTTGCTGGCTGTCGTGAATGACGCGGGCCGGACTGACGAAGAGCGTTTTGAAGCTCGACTGAAGTTTCAGGCTCTGCCGCGCAATTCAAGTCCGGTTCGTCTGCGTAACCGCTGCAAGCTGACTGGTCGTCCGCGCGGTGTTTATCGCAAGTTCGGTTTGGGTCGCAGCAAGTTGCGTGATTTCGTCATGCGCGGAGAAGTCCCTGGTATGACCAAGGCCAGCTGGTAAGCAGGAGAGAACGATATGAGTATGAGCGATCCGATCAGCGACATGCTGACCCGCATCCGCAATGCCCAGATGGCAAGCAAGGCGACTGTCGCCATGCCATCTTCAAAGGTTAAAGTGGCGATTGTCAAAGTGCTGAAGGACGAGGGATATGTCGAGGACTTTGCTGTTCGTGAAAACGACGGCAAACCGACCCTTGAAATCGGGCTGAAGTATTATGCAGGGCGTCCGGTCATCGAGCGAATTGATCGCGTTTCTAGGCCTGGCCTGCGAATTTACAAAGGCGCTGGCGATATTCCGCGCGTTATGAATGGCCTTGGCGTAGCAATCGTTTCCACGCCCAAGGGTGTGATGACCGACCGCAAAGCCCGCGCCAGCAATACCGGCGGCGAAGTGCTCTGCATCGTCGCCTAAGAGGTAATTATGTCCCGCGTTGCAAAGAATCCAATTGTCCTGCCCCAAGGTGTTGAAGTGGCCGTGAGTGCAGAAATGATCTCCGTCAAGGGACCGCTGGGGGCAATGAAGTTTACTGCCAACCCGGCTGTCACGGTTGAAATGGAAGGCGGCACTTTGTTATGCAAGGCCGTTGAAGGCGCAGCGAACGCCGATGCGCTTTCCGGCACGGTTCGTGCCATTGTTGCCAATATGGTGACTGGCGTCAGCAAGGGTTTCGAGCGCAAGCTCAACCTTGTTGGTGTGGGCTATCGTGCCCAGGCTCAAGGCGATACGCTCAATCTGACACTCGGTTTTTCGCATCCGGTGACGCACAAGATGCCAGCCGGAGTCAAGTGCGAGACGCCGACCCAGACCGAGATCGTGATCAAGGGTGTGGACAAGCAGCAAGTTGGTCAGGTGGCGGCTGAAATCCGCGCCTATCGCAAGCCGGAGCCTTACAAGGGCAAGGGTGTGCGTTACTCCGACGAAGTGATTGTCCTCAAGGAAACGAAGAAGAAGTAAGGGTGCAAAAATGATTGACAAGAACCAGGCGCGGCTGCGCAGAGCCCGTAAAACCCGGGCCAAGATTGCTGAACTGAAGTCAGTACGCTTGTCCGTACATCGCACCAACAGCCACATTTATGCCCAGGTATTTTCCCCCTGCGGTTCGAAAGTGCTGGCGGCAGCTTCCTCCCTCGAGCCCGAAGTGCGCAAGGATGTGGCTAACGGCGGAAACATCGGTGCAGCAGCAGTGATCGGAAAATTGATTGCGGAACGCGCCAAAAAAGCAGGAATCGAGCAAGTCGCGTTTGATCGTGGCGGTTTCCAGTATCACGGGCGCGTCAAGGCACTTGCAGAAGCCGCGCGTGAAGCCGGTCTCAAGTTCTGAACGGCCCGGAAAAGGATCGGAGTAATTCATGGCAAAACCACAAGGTAGAAAACCGCAGCAAGCCGAGAAGCCCGATGATGGCATGCGCGAGAAGATGATCTCGATTAACCGTGTCACGAAGGTTGTGAAGGGGGGGCGTATTCTTGGTTTCGCAGCGCTCACCGTGGTTGGCGATGGCGATGGTCGCGTCGGCATGGGTAAGGGCAAGTCGCGTGAAGTGCCGGTTGCCGTACAAAAGGCAATGGAAGAAGCCCGGCGCAGGATGGTCAAGGTCAGCCTTAAGAGTGGCACCCTGCACCATACCGTTTTTGGCCGTCACGGTGCTTCGGTGGTGATGATGCAGCCTGCGCCCGAAGGTACGGGCGTTATCGCAGGCGGTGCCATGCGAGCGGTTTTTGATGTCATGGGCATGACGAATGTGGTGGCCAAGGCGCATGGTTCGACCAATCCGTACAACATCGTTCGAGCCACGATCAATGGTCTGCAGGCAATGAGCACACCGTCGGAAATCGCTGCCAAGCGTGGCAAGTCGGTCGAAGAGATTCTGGGGTAAGCCATGGCTGACAAGACAGTAAAAGTAACTCTCGTGAAGAGCCTGATCGGAACCAAGCAGTCACATCGCGCAACTGTTCGCGGACTGGGTCTGCGCCGTCTGAACAGCAGTGCCGAATTGCAGGATACGCCTTCAGTTCGCGGAATGATCAACAAGGTTTCCTACCTTCTGAGGTGTGAGGGCTAAGATGAAACTCAATACGATTCAGCCGGCAGCGGGTGCTACGCACGCCAAGCGACGCGTTGGACGGGGCATAGGCTCCGGTCTGGGCAAAACATGCGGTCGCGGCCACAAGGGACAGAAGTCCCGCGCCGGTGGCTTCCACAAGGTTGGTTTCGAAGGCGGTCAGATGCCGCTGCAGCGCCGTTTGCCGAAGCGTGGTTTTGTATCGCTGACCAATGCTCGGAACGTTGAAGTACGTTTGTCGGAAATCAACGATCTGCCGGTCGATGAGATTGATCTGCTCACGCTGATGCAGGCCAATCTGGTGTCACAGCATGTACTGTCTGCCAAGGTGGTTCTTTCCGGTGAGATTAAGCGCAAGGTCACGCTCAAGGGCGTTGGTGCCACCAAAGGTGCCAGGGCAGCCATCGAGGCGGCTGGCGGCAGTGTTTCTGAATAACGATGCGAAGAGGATGACGCTTTTTGGCAACTAAACCAGGTCCGGTCAGCAAAGGCGGAAAGTATGGCGATCTAAAGCGCCGGCTGCTGTTTCTGCTCGGCGCTTTGATTGTTTACCGCATCGGGGCGCACATACCCGTGCCGGGTATCGACCCGCAAGTGCTGGGCGACCTGTTCAACAAGCAGAGCGGCGGCATTCTGGGTATGTTCAACATGTTCTCGGGGGGTGCGCTTTCACGCTTCACCATTTTCGCTCTCGGCATCATGCCCTATATTTCGTCGTCGATCATCATGCAGTTGATGACGCACGCCAGCCCCCAGCTTGAGGCGCTCAAGAAAGAGGGCGAAGCAGGTCGTCGCAAGATTACGCAATACACGCGCTATGGTACCGTTTTTCTCGCGCTGTTTCAGGGTATCGGTATCGCCATTGCGGTTGAGTCACAGCCTGGACTGGTGCCCGACCCCGGGTTCATGTTCCGCTTTGTAACCGTGGCGACGCTATTGACCGGGACGATGTTCCTGATGTGGCTGGGTGAACAGATCACCGAACGCGGGCTGGGTAATGGCATTTCAATCATTATTTTTGCGGGTATCGCAGCAGGCCTGCCGAATGCGATTGGTGGTCTTCTCGAACTGGTTCGTACCGGATCGATGCATCCGCTGACGGCGATCTTCATTACCTTGCTGGCTGCTTTGGTCACTGCATTTGTAGTGTTTGTCGAGCGCGGTCAGCGCAAGATTCTGGTCAACTATGCCAAGCGCCAGGTGGGTAACAAAATTTATGGCGGGCAGAGTTCACATCTGCCGCTGAAACTGAATATGTCGGGCGTAATCCCGCCAATTTTCGCATCATCGATCATCCTCTTCCCGGCTACGATCGCCGGCTGGTTCGGTGCGAGTGATTCGATGCGTTGGCTCAAGGATATTGCCGGGGCGCTTTCCCCCGGTCAGCCGATCTATGTGATGTTGTATGCGGCAGCAATTATTTTCTTCTGTTTCTTCTATACGGCGCTGGTTTTCAATTCCAAGGAAACGGCCGATAACTTAAAGAAGAGCGGAGCGTTTGTACCGGGTATCCGACCGGGTGAGCAGACGGCGCGCTACATTGACAAGATTTTGATGCGGCTGACCCTGGTTGGCGCGGCTTACATAACAATCGTATGCCTGTTGCCCGAGTTCCTGATTCTGAAGTGGAATGTGCCTTTCTACTTTGGTGGAACCTCGTTGCTGATTATTGTGGTTGTGACAATGGATTTCATGACCCAGGTGCAGGCCTACGCCATGTCACACCAGTACGAGGGACTTTTGAAGAAAGCAAACTTCAAGGGTTCCGGGTTTACGGCGAAATAGGATGGCCAAGGAAGACTTGATAGAAATGCAGGGAGAGGTTGTCGAGAACCTTCCCAATGCAACGTTCAGGGTAAAGCTCGAAAACGGTCATATCGTGCTGGGCTTTATTTCCGGGAAAATGCGTATGCACTATATACGCATACTTCCCGGTGACAAGGTTACGGTTCAATTGACTCCTTATGACCTGAGTCGTGCGCGCATCGTTTTCCGCGCCAAGTAAAGAATCTTTACGCAGTAGATGTAATTCGACAAGAGGCTGGCTGCGCCCGATGTCGAGAAACGGGGAGTTAAACATGAAAGTGCTGGCATCTGTGAAGCGCATCTGCCGCAATTGCAAAATCATTCGGCGCCACGGCATTGTGCGTGTGATCTGTACCGATCCACGTCACAAGCAGCGTCAAGGCTGATCGCTGGGACTCAGCTATGCTGAGTCATCAGTCGGTTGAAGATATAACTGTAGTTTTCGCATAATTGGGATGAATCGATGGCCCGCATTGCAGGGGTAAATATACCCAACCACCAGCACGCCGAGATCGCACTTACCGCGATCTACGGCATTGGACGCAGCCGCGCACAGAAGATTTGTGATGCTGTAGGCGTTGCACGTTCGACGAAAATGAAAGACCTGACGGAAGCTGAAATGGATCGTTTGCGCGATTTTGTCGGCAAGTTCACCGTCGAGGGCGATCTTCGTCGAGAAGTAACGATGAGCATCAAGCGTCTGATGGACCTTGGCTGCTACCGTGGCCTTCGTCATCGCAAGGGTTTGCCTTGCCGTGGACAAAGGACGCGAACCAATGCACGTACTCGCAAGGGCCCGCGAAAAGCCATTGCCGGCAAGAAATAAGAGGACCTGATCATGGCCAAGACTGCTGCGAAAGTTCGCAAAAAAGTAAAGAAGAACGTGGCCGAGGGTATTGCCCATATCCACGCTTCGTTCAATAACACCATCATTACGATCACCGACCGTCAGGGTAACTCCCTGTCGTGGGCAACTTCAGGTGGAGCCGGATTCAAGGGCTCGCGCAAAAGTACGCCGTTTGCCGCACAGGTTGCTGCTGAAGCGGCCGGAAAGGCGGCGGTCGAGTGTGGTGTCAAGAACCTCGAAGTCCGCATCAAAGGCCCCGGGCCTGGTCGCGAGTCATCGGTTCGTGCGTTGAATGCGCTCGGCATGAAAATCACTTCAATTACCGACGTTACGCCGATTCCGCACAACGGTTGCCGTCCGCCTAAAAAGCGTCGGATTTAAGGAGAAAGACAAGTGGCTCGTAATCTCGATCCGAAGTGCCGTCAGTGCCGTCGTGAAGGCGAAAAGCTTTTTCTGAAGGGCGAAAAGTGCTTTACCGACAAGTGTGCCATCGAGCGTCGCTCGTATGCTCCAGGTCAGCACGGACAAAAGTCCGGACAACGTCTGTCCGACTACGGTGTTCACCTGCGCGAAAAGCAGAAGATTCGTCGAATCTACGGCGTACTCGAAGGCCAGTTCCGCAAGGTTTACAAAGAAGCGGACCGACGCAAGGGCGTTACCGGTGAAGTTCTTCTGCAACTGCTTGAGTCGCGTCTTGACACTGTTGTTCACCGTATGGGTTTTGCCGCATCGCGTTCCGAGTCGCGTCAGTTGACGCGTCACAATGGCGTAATGGTTAACGGACGTCGTGTGAATATACCGTCCTACCAGGTAAAGCCGGGTGACGTCGTGGAAGTTGCAGAGAAGGCGAAGAGTCAATTGCGCGTCAAGGCAGCGCTCGCCGCAGCCGAGTCGCGTGGTTTTCCTGAATGGGTTCAAGTGGATGCCAAGGAAGCCAAGGGCACCTACAAGGCTCGTCCGGAGCGTAGCGAATTGTCGTCGACGATCAACGAAAGCCTCGTCATCGAGCTTTATTCGAAGTAATCGCGGCTCCGCTTGACTGAACCAGGCAAAGGACATGACATGCATAGCAGTGAACTATTGAAACCGTTCAAAATTGATGTACAAAGTTTGTCGCCGCTGCACGCCAGGGTGGTGATGGAACCCTTTGAGCGCGGCTATGGACATACTCTGGGCAACGCATTGCGTCGCATCCTTCTATCGTCAATGCCGGGTTGTGCCGCCACGGAGGTGAGCATCGACGGCGTTCTTCACGAGTACTCAACGATTGATGGAGTTCAGGAAGATGTTGTTGACATCCTTTTGAACCTGAAGGGTATCGTCTTCAAACTGCATGATCGCAACGAAGTTGTTCTGCAGCTTAACAAGGAAGGTGAAGGAGTCGTTCGTGCCGGTGACATCGTGGTTTCGCACGATGTCGAGATCATCAACCCGGATCATGTGATTGCCCATCTCTCCGCAGGCGGCAAGCTGGCCATGGAGTTGAAGGTCGAAAAGGCTCGCGGTTACATTCCAGGCAATCTTCGCCAGCTCGGCGACAGCAGCAAGAGCATTGGCAAGCTGGTGCTTGACGCATCGTTCAGCCCGGTGCGCCGGGTCAGTTATTTCGTTGAGGCGGCACGCGTTGAACAGCGTACTGATCTCGACAAGCTGATCATGGAGATCGAAACCAACGGTATTATCGAGCCCCAGGAAGCGATCCGTACTGCGGCGCGCATCCTTATGGAACAGCTTTCGGTGTTCGGTGATCTGGAAGGCACCGCTCAGCCGATCGAGAATATGAAGGCGGTCCAAGTCGATCCGTTACTGTTGCGTCCGGTGGATGATCTGGAACTTACCGTCCGTTCGGCAAACTGCCTGAAAGCAGAGAACATTTACTACATTGGTGATCTGATTCAGCGCACTGAAAACGAGCTGCTCAAGACGCCCAATCTTGGTCGCAAGTCGCTCAACGAAATCAAGGAAGTGCTGGCCGCACGCGGCCTGACGCTGGGCATGAAGCTCGAGAACTGGCCGCCGGCCGGGCTTGAAAAATAAGCTGTCCGGTCAAGAATAGGAAGGAATAGATATGCGTCACCGTTTGGGACTCCGTAAGCTTAATCGTACCAGTTCGCACCGTTTGGCGATGCTGCGCAACATGACAGTCTCTCTGCTTCGGCATGAGACGATCAAGACCACCTTGCCCAAAGCCAAGGAGTTGCGTCGCGTTGTTGAGCCGATTATCACGCTGGGCAAAAAGCCGAGTCTTGCCAATCGCCGTCTGGCGTTTGACCGACTGCGTGACCGTGAGATCGTCGTCAAGTTGTTCGACGAAATCGGGCCGCGCTACGCCGTTCGTAATGGCGGTTACCTGCGTATCCTGAAGTGTGGGTTCCGCAATGGTGACAATGCGCCGATGGCTTTTGTCGAGTTGCTTGATCAACCGGAACGGCCTGTCGCTACCGAGGCAGAAGCCGCTTGATCAGCCTGCTGTTGATATAGATAAAAAGCCAGGTGATACCTGGCTTTTTTATTTGATCTGCCGGATTGATGAAGATGGGTGGCGATACGAGGAAGCGGCCGCTGAACGCTTACAGCGCGTGCGCTGCTGCGCTTTCCCTTTCCACCTCCACTTCCACTTCCTCTTCCTGCTGCTGAAGCGCCCACATTTGCGCGTAACCACCGTTTGCTTCGAGCAAGGCCTGGTGCGAACCGCGTTCAACGATGCGTCCGCCATCCATGACCAGAATCTGATCGGCATTCATGATCGTAGAAAGCCGGTGCGCGATGACCAGCGTGGTCCGCCCGCGTGCTGCGTAATCAAGGCTGGCCTGTATCGCCTTCTCGGTTTTTGAATCGAGCGCCGAAGTGGCTTCATCGAAGATCAGCAGCGGCGGATTCTTGAGCAGGGCTCGGGCGATGGCGACACGCTGCTTCTCGCCGCCGGATAGTTTGAGTCCGCGTTCGCCAACGCGGGTTTCATAGCCAGCAGGCAAGCGTTCGATGAATTCGCTGAGTTGGGCAGCCTGAGCTGCTGCCAGCACGTCTTCTCGACTCGCTTCCGGACGCCCGTACTGGATGTTGTAGAAGATGCTGTCGTTGAACAGCACGGTATCCTGCGGCACGATGGCGATAGCTGCGCGCAGACTGGCTTGCGTCAGTTGTCGCAGGTCGCAGTCGTTGATGCAGATTCGCCCGTCATCGATATCGTAAAAGCGATACAGCAGCCGTGCCAGTGTCGACTTGCCGGAACCGGACTCGCCGACGACGGCGACGGTATGCCCGGCGGGAATTTCAAAGTCTACGCCAAACAGGATCTGACGTTTTGGCTCATAGGAGAATTCGACAGACGCAAAGCGCACCTTGACTGATTTCGCATCGAGAACGGCGGCGCCCGCAGCGTCGGCAATCTCGCGATGGACTGCCAGCAAATCGAACATGCGCTCGATGTCGGTCAGCGACTGGCGAATTTCCCTGTAAATCACCCCGAGGAAGCTGAGCGGCATATAGAGCTGGATGAGAAAGGCGTTAACCAGGACCAGATCGCCGATCGTCATCCGTCCGTCGACAACGCCGGCAGCGGCGCGCCACATCATGGCCGTCACCCCGAGCGCAATGATCATCTGCTGGCCGAGGTTGAGCCATGCGAGCGAGACCTGGCTTTTGGTCGCGGCGTCTTCCCACTGGCTCATCTGCGAGTCGTAGCGACGCGCCTCGTACTCTTCGTTGTTGAAGTATTTGACCGTCTCGTAGTTGAGCAGACTGTCGATGGCACGCGTGTTGGCCGCCGAGTCGGTGTCATTGACCCGACGCCGCAGGTCGATACGCCAGTTGCTCACCTTGATCGTGAACACGATATAGGCCGTCAGCGACAGCAGGGTAATCAGAACAAAGCCGAAGTCGTATTTGATGAACAGGATGCCGAGAACGAGGCTCATCTCCACCAGAGTCGGCAGGATCGAATACAGCGTATAGCTGATCAGGCTCGAGATTGAACGGCTACCACGTTCGATGTCACGCGACACGCCGCCGGTTTGACGTTCAAGATGGAAGCGCAGCGAAAGGGCGTGCAGGTGCCGGAATACCTCAAGTGCAATGCGCCGTACCGCCTGTTGCGTCACACGCGCGAACAGGATTTCACGCAGTTCGGTGAACAGGGACGTCGAAAAACGCAGGCCACCGTAGAGCGCGAGCAACAGGGCCGGCAGTGCCAGCACCTGCTGGGTCCCGGTCAGACCGTCGATCACTTCCTTGAAAACAAGCGGTACGCTCACGTTGGCCACCTTGGCGGTGAACAGGCAGGACAAGGCGAGCAGGACTCGCCATTTGTACTGCCAGAGGTAGGGGGCAAGGCTGTTCAGGGTGCGCCATAGATGGGAGTCGGCCGTCGGTTGGCCGGCAGTTGTCCGGTGCTCGGACGCAGTGCGGGAGGAACGGCGCATGGTAAGTGAGTCAGCTTTCTTCAAATTAATGGGTTCGAGTATGCCGGTTTGCGCCGCCGACACGCGAAAAATAATTGTTGCATTGAAATCATTATCGCCCTATTATTAAAACGAACGTTTGATTCAGCCTGTTTTTACCCCAAGCAGTTTTGACCAATCCTGATATTTGCAAGCAGGCCCATGCCAGAGAATAAACTGAATTCGGATACCCGTGAGCGCATCCTTGATGTTGCCGAGCGCCAGTTCATGGCTCATGGCTTTGAAGGAACGTCGATGCGGATGATCACCAGCATGGCCGATGTTAACCTGGCCGCAGTGAACTATCACTTTGGCTCAAAGGAAAGTCTGCTATGCGAGGTTTTCCGGCGGCGTCTGACATGGTTGAACCATGAGCGCCTGCGCGTACTCGACGAC
Source organism: Propionivibrio sp. (assembly GCF_016790145.1). Classification (GTDB taxonomy): domain Bacteria; phylum Pseudomonadota; class Gammaproteobacteria; order Burkholderiales; family Rhodocyclaceae; genus Propionivibrio. The sequence goes on from NZ_JAEUOI010000182.1 coordinate 16,620, forward strand.
CTTGAGCAGCAGGCGAAAGGCGCACCGCTCAAGCCTTCACAGATACTCGAAGCGTTTTTCGGCACGCTGATGCGTATCGGAGAGGATGAATCTTTGGGCGGAATGACCTTCCTGCGGCTGCTCGGCCGCACGTTAACCGACCCGGCTGAATTCATCCGTGCGTTTTTTGCCAAGGAATACGCCGAGGTGCTTGAGCGCTACAAGCTTGCGCTTTTTCGTGCGCTGCCTGATGTGCCCAAGGCGGAGATTGTCTGGCGTCTCCATTTCATGCTCGGCGCAATGTCCTACGCCATTGCCGGCACCGACATCCTGCACGTCATCACCGGTCATGGGATCGGCGACATGTCGGGCAAGGAGGAGGACGAGCAAAGCGAGGCCAAAAAGTTATCTGCGCGTCTCATGCCTTTTTTGCTTGGCGGTTTGCGCGCGCCCTTGCCGCAATTTTCTGATTCAACCCGACCACAACAGGTGCCGCTGGCAAAGACGGCCCGAAATCAACCACAGGAGAAAAAGCCATGATTCTACAAGCCCTATTATTGCTCGTTGCGCTGCTGCTGATCGGTGCCGTTCTGGTGCTCGGTGTGCCGCCGCTGCGTCGCTCGCTGCTCTCGCGCCCCATCTTCAAAACCTACAAGAGCATTCTGCCGCAGATGTCCGAAACCGAGCGCGATGCGCTCGAAGCCGGCACGGTGTGGTGGGAAGGCGAATTGTTCCAGGGCGATCCTGACTGGAACAAGCTGCTGGCCTATCCGGTGCCGAAACTGAACGCCGATGAACAATCCTTCATGGACAATGAAGTCGAGCAGGCCTGCGCCCTGGTCGACGACTGGCAGGTCACGCACGAATTGCAGGATATGCCACCGGAAGCCTGGAAATACATCAAGGACAAGGGCTTCCTCGGAATGATCATCCCGAAGCGCTACGGTGGACTGGAGTTCTCGGCCTACGCGCATTCTCAGGTGGTGACCAAATTGTCGACGCGCTGCTCGGCTCTGTCGGTTTCGGTCATGGTGCCGAATTCGCTCGGCCCGGCCGAACTGCTGCTGCACTACGGTACCGAAGCGCAGAAAAATTACTATCTGCCGCGTCTGGCCAAAGGTATCGAGATTCCGGCTTTCGCATTGACCAGCCCGTGGGCGGGTTCAGACGCGGCTTCCATTCCTGACGTCGGCATCGTCTGCAAGGGGATGTGGCAGGGCAAGGAAGTGATCGGCATGCGCGTCACCTGGGATAAGCGTTACATCACGCTCGGTCCGATCTGCACGCTGCTCGGTCTGGCTTTCCACATGTACGATCCGGAGGGTCTGCTTGGCGCCAAGAAACATGTCGGCATTACCTGTGCGCTGGTGCCGCATGATACGCCGGGTGCCGATCTCGGTCGTCGCCACTTCCCGCTCAACGCCATGTTCATGAACGGGCCGACACGCGGCAAGGACGTGTTCATGCCTTTGGACTATATTATCGGCGGCCCGAAGAATGCCGGTCAAGGCTGGCGCATGCTGATGGAGTGTCTGGCCGCCGGGCGTTCGATTTCACTGCCCTCGTCCAACGCCGGAATGGCACAAATGACTGCGCGTGCGGTGGGTGGCTATGCCCGTGTGCGCAGCCAGTTCAAGATGTCGGTCGGCCGCTTTGAAGGGGTCGAAGAAGCGCTCACTCGTATCGGTGCCTACACCTACATGATGGATGCCGTGCGCAAGATGACCGCCGGCGCAGTCGATCTTGGCCAGAAACCTTCGGTGGCCTCCGCCATCGCCAAGTATCACGTAACCGAACGTGCGCGTCAGGTAGTCAACGACGGCATGGATATCGTCGGTGGCAAGGGCATCTGTCTCGGGCCATCGAATTTCATTGGCCGTGCCTATCAGCAGATTCCGATCGGCATAACCGTCGAAGGTGCCAACATCCTGACGCGCAGCCTGATCCTGTTCGGGCAGGGCGCCATCCGTTGCCACCCTTACGTACTCAAGGAGATGCAGGCTGCGCACAACCCGGATGCCGGGCAGGGGCTGATTGATTTCGACAAGGCTTTGTTCGGCCATATCGCGTTTACCATCCGTCACTGCATCCGGGCGCTCAGAAAAGGGCTGACCGGTTCGCACTTTGTATCTGTTCCGGATAATGTTGCACCGGAAACTCGGCGCTACTACCAGCAACTGACGCGTTTCTCAACGGCGTTTGCCTTCCTTGCCGATATCTCGATGCTGGTCATGGGCGGCGAACTCAAGCGCCGTGAGAAGCTCTCCGCCCGCCTCGGCGACATTCTTTCAATGATGTACCTGTGCTCAGCAACCCTCAAACGCTACGAGTCCGAGGGTCGCCAGCAGGACGATGCGCCGCTCATGCACTGGGCCATCTGGGACACCATGTACAAGGCGCAAATGGCCTTTGATGGCGTCATTGCGAATTTCCCGAACAAGTTCATCGCTCGCCTGTTGCGTCGCATCATTTTTCCGCTCGGCCACCCCTACGATGTGCCGTCTGACAGGATTGGCCATCAGGTGGCCAAGTTGCTGATTTCACCGTCAGCAGCGCGTGATCGTCTGACAGCCGAAACCTATGTGCCGAAGGTCGAGACCGAGGCCGTTGGCGCGATTGAACTCGCGCTCAAGGCGACGATTGACGCCGAGCCGATCGAGGCCAGGATCCGGGCCGCCGAGAAGGACGGGGTGTTCGATAACATTCCGGAGGCCAATGTCCGCGATATTGCGCTGGTCGCCTTCGCCAAGGGTGTAATTACGGCTGAGGAATCCGCGCTGCTCAAGCGGCGCAACCAGTTGCGCGATATCGTCATTCGCGTTGACGATTTCCCGTTTGATTACGGATTAAGCCGACACCAGCCACTGGCGCACAAAGCCGCAGCCTGAACGCGGTCTGGCGCCGAGCGGCCGTGCAACAAACCACTGGCCGTGGCGCCGGGACACAGAGGCCAAATCGCGCAAAGCAATTCGCGTGGGGCGGAGAAAAGCTGTAGTTCTTGAATGTTTTCTCTGCCACCGCCCGGCGTCTCTGCGGGGGGAATTGAGGTTTTTTTGCAGCCGCTGAGCAAACGATGCAGCGGAGTTTTTGTTTCTGTCTTTTTTCAAGAAAAAATGGGGATGCCATGGCATTTCAACCGGTGTATATCGTCGATGGCGCAAGGTCGCCCTTCCTGAAGGCGCGCAATGCGCCCGGGCCGTTTTCGGCGAGCGATCTGGCAGTACAGTCCGGGCGTGCGCTGTTGATGCGACAGCCCTTTGCACCGACCGATCTGGATGAAGTCATTCTCGGTTGCGCCAGTCCCTCGCCGGACGAGGTCAATATCGGACGTGTCGTTGCGCTGCGCATGGGTTGTGGCCACAAGGTTCCGGCGTGGACGGTAATGCGCAACTGCGCCAGCGGCATGCAGGCCATCGATTCCGCCATCGCCAACCTGCAGTCCGGCCGTGCACAACTGGTGCTGGCCGGCGGCACCGATGCCCTCTCGCATGCGCCGCTGCTTTACAACAAGGCCATGGTGCTGTGGTTTGCCGGGATGATGCAGGCCAGAACACTGGGACAGAAGATCGGCATGTTTGCCAGACTGCGTCCGTCTGCACTGCTCTCGCCGGTGATCGGCATCATGAAAGGGCTGACTGATCCGATGGTCGGCCTGCTGATGGGGCAGACTGCCGAGAATCTGGCCTGGAAGTTTGGTATCTCGCGCCAGCAGATGGACGAATTCTCGGCACGCAGCCACCATCGCGTTGTCGAGGGGCGAGCGGCCGGACACTATGGCGAAATCGTTCCCCTGGTCGATGCCAAGGGCAAGGTTTACACCGAGGACGACGGCGTGCGTCTCGATTCGAGCGTGCAGGGCCTGGCCAAGCTCAGACCCTTTTTCGACAAGAAGTACGGTCGTGTCACACCGGGCAACAGCTCGCAAATCACCGACGGAGCCGCGTGGCTGATTCTCGCTTCCGCCGCCGCCGTTGAAAAATGGAAGCTGCAGCCGCTCGGCAGGATCAGCGACAGCCAGTGGGCAGGGCTCGATCCGGCGCAGATGGGACTGGGTCCGGTACACGCCGCAACGCCAATTCTGCAACGCAATGGCTGGGAGCTGAACGATATCGATGCCTGGGAAATCAACGAAGCCTTCGCCGCGCAGGTCCTGGGCTGTGTTGCTGCCTGGGAGTCGGAAGAGTACTGCCATGAGCAGTTCGGTCTTGCCGACGCCCTCGGCAAACTGCCGCAAGAAAGACTCAATGTCGATGGTGGCGCCATCGCTCTCGGTCACCCGGTCGGTGCTTCGGGCGCGCGTATCGTTCTGCACCTGTTGCACGTGCTGCGCGCCAGCCAGGCGAAACGCGGCATTGCCTCGATCTGCATCGGCGGCGGGCTGGGTGGTGCCATGCTGGTCGAAACACTTTAGGCAGTCATGCAAAGGATAAAAATCTCACCACCAAGACACCAAGACACCAAGAACACCAAGTTTCACAAATCAAGAAGTTAACTTGGCCCCTCGGTGTCTTGGTGATAAAGCATTTGAACTTTCCATGCCTGGAATAGAGAGGATTCAACGACGATGAACGCAAGGACCTACCAGCACTGGCAGCTCGAAATCGACGCCGAAGGTATCGCCTGGGCGACCTTCGACAAGGCTGACGAATCAACCAATTCGCTGTCCAGCGCGGCGATGAACGAGCTTGGGCAGATGCTCGACTGGCTTGATGCCAATCCGCCCAGAGGGCTGGTCTTTCGTTCCGGCAAGGCTGCCGGCTTCATCGCGGGTGCCGACATCCAGGAGTTCACCCAACTCGACACGCCGGAAAAAGGCCTCGAACTGGTGACACGCGGCTGGAATCTCTTCAATCGGCTGGCGGCGGTGCGCTACCCGACCCTGGCGCTGGTGCGCGGACATTGCCTGGGCGGTGGCCTTGAGCTGGCGCTGGCTTGCCGTTATCTGCTGGCTGTCGATGAGCCGGGAACAAAAATGGGACTGCCGGAAGTCATGCTGGGTATTTTCCCCGGCTGGGGAGGCATGCTGCGCCTGCCGCAGCGCGTCGGCCCGCAGGCCGCGCTGGACATGATGCTCACCGGAAAGAGCATTGACGCCCAGCGGGCAAAGCGCATGGGGCTGGCCGACGAATGCGTTCCGCCACGTGTGATGGAGAGTGCCGCGAAAATTCTGCTGCTCTCCAATAAACCGCTTCGCCCCCTGCCATTTTTACAGCGTTTGCTCAACGGGCCGTTTAAGGGTCTGGTGGCCAGCGCTGCACGCAAGCAGGTGGCCAAACGTGCGCGCCCCGAGCATTATCCGGCGCCCTACGCGATCATCGACATCTGGGCCCGGCATCGCGGCAATGCGCTGGCTGCCCCCCAACTGATCGATGGCATTATCCGCTCAAATACTGCACGAAATCTGGTTCGCGTGTGCTTCATGCAGGAACGACTCAAGGGTTTTGGCAAGGAGACCGGCTTTCAGGCCCGGCGCGTGCATGTGGTCGGCGCCGGCGTCATGGGCGGTGACATTGCCGCCTGGTGCGCCTTGCGCGGTCTGACGGTGACCTTGCAGGATCAGGGTATTGAACATATTGCTCCCGCCCTCAAGCGCGCCTATACCGCCTGGGGCAAGCGCATACGCGACAAGCGGCAGTTGCGCGACGTGATGGATCGGCTGATTCCCGACCCCGAGGGGCAGGGTGCGGCGCAGGCCGACGTGGTGATCGAAGCGATTTACGAGAACCTCGAAGCCAAGCATGCGTTGCTCAAAAAGCTCGAAGCCGTGATGAAGCCGGACGCCGTGCTGGCGACCAACACCTCAAGCCTGAAGCTTGAGGATTTGCGCACCGTTCTCGCCAATCCGGCGCGTCTGGTCGGAATCCACTTCTTCAATCCGGTAGCGAAAATGCCGCTCGTCGAGGTCGTTTCCGCCGCGGGGGGCGATCCCGAAATGGCCAGACGCGCGGCGGCCTTCGTCAAGCACATCGACCGGCTGCCCTTGCCGGTCAGGAGCGCACCGGGATTTCTGGTCAACGCCGTACTCGGACCCTACATGCTCGCAGCAATGCGGGCGGTGGATGAAGGTATTGCGCCGGAGACGGTCGATGAGGCGATGCTCGCCTTCGGCATGCCGATGGGGCCGATCGAACTGGTTGACATGGTCGGGCTCGATGTCGCCATGGCCGCCGGCAAGGGGCTGGCCGGTGCCCATGTCGAGCCGCCAAGGTGCCTGCTCGAGCGCTTCAATGCCGGCCATCTCGGCAAGAAAACTGGTCAGGGCTTTTATGATCATGCCAGCGGGAGTGGTGGCAAAGGCGCTGGCAAAGGCGCGCCGGGAGTCGTTCCGGCCGGTCTGGCCGAGCGTCTGCTCAAGCCCCTGCTCGAACGTACGCAGCAACTCGTCGCTGAGGGTATCGTTGCGGATGCCGATCTGGCTGATGCCGGGGTGATTTTCGGTACCGGATTTGCCCCCTTTACTGGCGGGCCTCTGAACTACCTGAAACAGCAAGGAGCCTGAACAATGACCGAACATATCGCCCAACTTCCCAACGCGCAACCCGCCTTGCGCGTGATGCCGATGCCGGCTGACGCCAACCAGTACGGCGACATCTTCGGTGGCTGGATCATGTCGCAGGTCGATATCGCCGGTGCCACGGTGGCCATGCGCCGCGCCCGTGGCCGTGTGGCGACGGTATCGGTCAATTCCTTTGTTTTCAATCAGCCGGTGTCGGTTGGCGACGTGGTCAGCTTTTTTGCCGAAGTCGTTGAAACCGGTCGCACCTCGATCAAGGTCAGCGTCGAGGTTTACGCGGTACGACATCCCGCGCAACCGATAACGGTCAAGGTGACCGCAGCGACGCTGACCTATGTTGCAATAAACCAACAGGGTCTCAAGCGGGAACTGACAAGTGCCGAATAATAAAGGATTTTTTTAAAATTCGCTTTAGAATGAAACTTGTTTTACGGCAAGGCGTGCTTTTAAACAGGCGCTATGACATTAAATCTTTCAATTGGGGGTGTCATGAAACGAGTTAATTCAATGAAGCTGATACCGGCATTGATGCTGGTCGCTTTCTCCGGCGGCGCCAGTGCGTCGGGTTTCCAGTTGCTGGAACAGAACGCCAGCGGTATCGCCAACGCCTACGCCGGTTCGGCGGCGGTCGCCGATAACGCCAGCACCATCTACTTCAACCCGGCCGGCATGACGCAGTTGCAGGCACGCGAGGTATCGGGCGGCTTGTCAGCCGTCGATCCGAGTTTCTCTTTTGACAACAAGGGGTCGAACGTCGGCGCACTGACGGGTACGGGCGATGGCGGCAATGCTGGTGGCTGGGCGTTCATTCCCAACGGTTATCTGTCGTGGGCGCTGAGCAAGGATCTTTATATTGGCCTCGGCGTCGGTGGGCCGTTTGGCTTGAAGACCGAATATAACAATCCCTGGGTGGGTGCAGCTCAATCCGTTAGTTTTGAAATCAAGACCTACAATGTCAACCCCTCGATTGCCTATCGTGTCAACGAGACGGTTTCGCTCGGTCTGGGTGTTAACTGGCAGTATGTCGATGCCACGTACAAACGCCAGGCGGGTGTAGCGGCAGCGGCTCTTGCGGCCACGCCCGTGAAACTGACGCTGGACGACGATGCCTGGGGCTGGAACGTTGGCGCGCTGTTTACGGTTTCGCCTTCCACCAAAGTGGGTTTATCTTACCGTTCGACGATTCAGTACCATACCAGCGGCAAGATCCAGGCTAGCGGCCCCAGCCCGGCGATCAATGCTGGTGGGTCAAGCAAAGCCAAGGCAGATATCGAGATGCCGGATACCGCCATCCTGAGCGTGACCCAGAAGCTCAGTGACAAGTGGGAAATGCTCGGTGATGTTTCGTGGACGGGTTGGAGCTCAATTCCAAAGGTGGATATTTACCGTTCCTCGAACACCGGCGCGGGTACCGGGAATGGGACAATCGCCCAGGTCTTGGAATCTGACTTTCGTGATACCTGGCGTGTTGCCCTGGGTGCAAATTACCAGTACAACGACGCCTGGAAGCTGAAGTTTGGCCTGGCCTACGATGAGTCGCCGGTCAAGGGAGCAAGTACGCGTCTGACGTCGCTACCTGACAATGATCGCGTATGGTTCTCGTTTGGTGCGCAATGGGCGCCGGACAAGGCATCCCGACTTGATCTTGGCATGAGCTACATTTATGTCCAGGACAGCAAGATCAATAATAATCAAACGACCGGCTTTGGCGCCGCAGCTCGCGGGATCGTTACCGGCGACTACAGCGCCAGCATCTGGCTGTTCGGCGCCCAGTACTCGATGGCGTTCTGAACAGGCTTCACACCTCCCAAAATGCGCCCCGAAATTCGGGGCGCATTTTTTTTCAGTTTTTGCTTGACCTGTGCCGGAAAGCCTCTATAATTCAAACGTTCGTTTTAATACGGGTGACGGGGGTGGTATTGTGCTTTCCGTTCGGGTGCAAACAATATTCTCAAGGAGGAAATCTTGAGCAACTTTTTCGTACGCAAGGCCGCCGTACTCGGGGCGGGTGTGATGGGCGCGCAGATTGCCGCGCATCTGGCCAATGCCGAGGTGCCGGTCGTGCTGTTTGATCTGCCGGCCAGCGAAGGCGATCCGAATGGGATCGTCAGGAAAGCCATCGAGGGGCTGAAGAAGCTTGAACCCTCGCCGCTGGCCAGCAAGGATCGCGTCGCCTACATCGATGCCGCCAATTACGATCAGCACCTTGATCAGCTCAAGGACTGCGATCTGATCATCGAGGCCATCGCCGAGAAGATGGAGTGGAAAGACGATCTGTATCGCAAGATCGCCCCCTTCATTTCGCCGCAAGCCATTGTCGCCTCAAACACTTCCGGCCTGTCGATCAACCGCCTTTCGGAAGGGCTGCCCGAGGCCATGCGTGCGCAGTTCTGCGGCATTCATTTCTTCAACCCGCCACGCTACATGCACCTGGTCGAGTTGATCGCAACACGCAGTACAGCGCCGGAGCTGCTTGACAAACTCGAATCGTGGCTGGTTTCGCGGCTTGGCAAAGGCATCGTCCGCGCCAGGGACACGCCGAACTTCGTCGCCAACCGGGTTGGCGTCTTTTCGATTCTCGCCGTGATGCACCACACCCAACAGTTCGGGCTCGGTTTCGATGTCGTCGACGCGTTGACCGGTCCGCTCATTGGCCGTCCGAAGAGCGCCACCTATCGCACCGCCGACGTGGTCGGCCTCGATACCCTGGCGCACGTCATCAAGACGATGCAGGACACGCTGGGCGGTGACACGCCCGATCCGTGGCATGGCTTCTTCACGATACCCACCTGGCTGTCGACCTTGATCGGGCAGGGCGCGCTCGGGCAGAAAACACGCGGTGGTATTTTCCGGAAGGAAGGCAAGGCGATCAAGGTGCTCGACCTGGCAACGCAGGGCTATCGGGACACGGCAGGCGAAATTGCGCCGGAGGTGCTGGCCATCCTCAAGAACCGGAATCCGGCCGAGAAGTTTGCGCAACTGCGGGCCTGCGAGCATCCGCAGGCGCAGTTTTTGTGGGCCATCTTCCGCGACATTTATCACTACGTCAGTTTCCACCTGGCCGACATTGCCGACAACGCCCGCGATCTGGATTTCGCCATGCGCTGGGGTTTCGGCTGGGCGCAGGGGCCGTTTGAAAGCTGGCAGGCCGCCGGCTGGAAAGCCATTGCCGAAGCCGTCAAGGCCGATATCGACGGTGGACGGGCGATGAGCAAGGTCGCGCTTCCGGCATGGGTTTTTGCCCGCGACGGTGTGCATTCCGCCGCCGGTTCGTATTCGGCGAGTTCCGATGCCATCAAGCCGCGTTCGGCCTTGCCCGTCTATCAACGGCAGATTTTTCCCGAGCGCGTGCTGGGTGAGAAAGCGGCCACCGGAACGACGGTTTGGGAGAACGAGGGGGTACGTCTGTGGACGCTGCCGCAGGTCGACAGTGAAATCGCCATCATCAGCATCAAGTCGAAGAACCATACGCTGGGTCGCGATGTGATCATCGGCATGCAGGAAGCGATGGTCCGGGCTGAGGCCGACTATCTGGGCGCAGTCGTCTGGCACGAGGCGCCGTTTGCCTTTGGCGCCAACCTCAAGGAAGTGACCGAGGCGATCAATGCCGGGCAGTTCGATCTGCTTGAAGGCTATGTGGCCGAATTCCAGAAGGCCTCGATGGCGCTCAAGTATGCCAAGGTGCCGGTCGTAGCGGCCGTGCAGGGCATGGCCCTGGGCGGTGGCTGCGAGTTTCTGATGCACTGCGCCAGCCGGGTGATCGCGCTGGAAAGCTACATCGGGCTGGTCGAGGCCGGTGTCGGCCTGATTCCGGCCGGTGGCGGCTGCAAGGAGTTTGCCATCCGTGCCTGGCAGAGTGCGGCGAGGACGGGCGGCAATGATCC
>NZ_JAEUOI010000028.1 GCF_016790145.1 Propionivibrio sp.
TTGAGGTTGCGCTGGGTCGCACACTCCTCAAGCCGAAAACCAGCGGGGTCACCACCCCCCGGTGCCCGTGCGTGACGCATCAGCAGCACATGCCCGCCCCGTGCCACGGCCTGCCACAGTCGGCTGTCGTCGCGCGCTGCGTAGGCCCTAGGAACGAGTGCCGTGGCCAGCAGGAGCACGCAACACGAAACAAAATATCTTGCAGGGCGAGTCATGGGCGCAAATTAAGCCTGGTTGATCGAAAGAGAAAACAATACGTCATTGAGCTTCTCCGCCGGATCGTTGCGCCAAGTTCAGTCGCAGGACCCGTAGCGGGTGCGTTGCTACGACACGGATACAGCGGAAAACGTTCCGGGCAGCCTGACTGAAGTCGAGTCTTGAATTGAATGCCGGATACACAGTCCGAGACAGACCGTGGTTTTCTTTAAGTTCGTTGATATTGAATAGAAAAACCGTGGTAGCCCCATTTAGCTGCCCACCGGGCGTGAAGCCCTGGCCGAAGTGCAGGGTACTCGCCGCCGTAAAACCGTTGGTCTTGCTGCTGTCGGTGATCATGTCGCTGCCATCACCCGCGCTGTAGAGATAGGTATTCCCCCCCCCGCTGGCGCTCAGCGAGTCGTTGCCGCGCCTTGACCCACAAGCGCACGAAGCGTGCCGGCTCGGCTAGCGCCGCAAGAACAATGTCAAGGGGGTAAATCTGGAATAGCCAATCCAGGACACGTGAACCTGACCACAACAGGCCGCCGTTTCTCGATGTTTCACGATGCGCTTGACCGATGGGCCAAGCACGGCCAAACTTTGGCGCAGGCTGTTGACCACCCTTGTTCAATCCATCAATGGACGCTGATGGATCGTGCGGCGTAGCCTGCGTCGCACGTGGTCCGCGCGGACCAAACGTCCCACTTCATCTGCTTGGAGACCATCATGGCAAAACCAGTCCGCTTTTGTACCGACCGTCTGCTGCCCAGTGACCAGATGCGCTTTCAATCCACTGTGCGTCGCGGCGGCGCCACCCGTGCAATTATGCCCATCGGCAAGCTCTGGATGAATGGCAGTACCCTGCGCGTCCGCTTCATCGGGGGCACCGCCGCACAGCGGGCCAAAGCCAGGGAGCAGGCCTTGTGGTGGACGGCTTTTGCGAACCTGAACTTCGACTTTAACGACGCACCGGATGCAGAGATCCGCATCGCTTTCGACCCGGACGACGGCGCCTGGTCGTACATTGGTACCGACAACCGCAACATTCCCTTGAATCAGCCGACCATGAACCTGGGCTTCATGGATGGAGGCACTGCCGGCCACGAGTTCGGGCACGCCATCGGCCTTGCCCATGAACATCAGAATCCGGCGGGTGGCATCGAGTGGAACGAACCGGCGGTGATCAAGAGCCTTTCGGGTCCGCCCAACAACTGGAACGAAGCGACCATCCGGCACAATGTTCTCAACAAGTACCGCGTCAACCAGATCCAGGGCACGGCATTCGACCCGGAATCGATCATGCTGTACTTCTTTCCGGGCGACTGGGTCAAAAGCGGCGTCGGTACTCACGCCAACGAGGTTCTTTCGGCCATGGACAAGGCTTACGTCGCCAGCGCGCAGGCTTACCCCAAGTCTGCACCGACCGTTGTCGATGCGGTGGAACTCAAGGTCAACGCGACGCGGCGGACTGCTGCGTCGATCGGCAAGCCGGGGGAAGAGGATCTGTACAAGTTCGTGGTCAGTACCGGCGGCAACCATGTGATCGATACCAAGGGGCCGACCGACGTGGTGATGCGGCTGTTTGGCCCGAACAGCCAGACCGACGTGATTGCCGAAGACGACGACAGCGGCGAAGGCAGCAACGCACGCATTGCAGCCAGCCTCATACCGGGTCTTTATTACGCTCAGGTACGGCACTACAACCGCGCTGGCGGCAAAGGCGACTATACGATTCGCGTCCGGCGGAATTGACCCGGCAGCACCCGACCAATGGCGATCTACACTTCGCCTGGCCTGGGTGCGGCTTGAATATTGACCTCGGCGCATGGCCGATCGAAGGGTACGTCCTGCATCTATTGCCGGCGGCCTTGCGCAATCAGACCCAGTCGCGTGGCGGCAGCATCTCGTAGATCAGCGCTTCCGGTGTGCCCGGTTCGGGTGCCCAGTCGTAACGCCATTTGACTACGGGTGGCAGCGACATGAGGATCGATTCGGTACGCCCGCCGGATTGCAGGCCGAACAGCGTGCCGCGATCCCAGACCAGATTGAACTCGACGTAACGTCCGCGCCGGTACGCCTGAAAATCGCGTTCGCGTTCGCCGTACGGGGTGTCCTGGCGCTTTTCGAGGATCGGCAGATAGGCTGTGCCGAAGGCGTCGCCAACCGCTCGGGTCAGCGCGAAGCAGCGCTCCAGCGGATCTTCCCAGCCCTCGCCACCTTCATTGAGGTCGTCGAAAAAGACGCCGCCGACGCCGCGCGGCTCGTTACGATGCTTGAGGAAGAAGTACTCGTCGCACCATTTCTTGTAGCGGGCATGAACATCCTCGCCGAAAGGCGTGAGCGCCTGCTTGCAGGTGGCATGGAAGTGGCGGATGTCTTCGGCGAAGGGGTAGTAGGGCGTCAGATCCATGCCGCCGCCAAACCAGACGAGCGGCGCCTCGCCGGCCTTGCCGGCGATCAGCGTGCGCACGTTCATGTGCGCGGTCGGGCAGTACGGGTTCTGCGGATGCAGCACCAGCGAAACTCCCATCGCTTCGAAGGCGCGACCTGCCAGTTCGGGGCGTTTGGCGGTGGCCGAAGCTGGCAGGGCCGCTCCGCTGACATGCGAGAAAGCCACACCGCCGCGTTCGAAAACGCGACCTCCCTCGATGATGCAGGTCAGCCCGCTGCCGCCGAGCGGCTGTCCGGCTTCCTTCTGCCAGGGATCGCTGCGAAAACGAGTGCCGTTATCGCCTTCCAGCGCTTCGGCCGCAGCCACGATGCGTGCCTGCAAGCCGGTAAAGTAGGCCTTGAGGGTGATGGGATCGAGCATCACGCTAGCGTGTGATCGCGCGATGCCCGATGTCACGACGATACTGCATGCCGTCGAAGTGAATCCCAGCCAGGGCATTGTATGCGTGCTTCTGTGCCTGCCTGACGTTGTCTCCGAGGGCGGTGACGCACAGCACGCGGCCGCCCGAGGTAACGATCTTGCCGTTGCGTTCGGCTGTTCCGGCATGGAATACGTGCATGTCCTCACTCTCGTCCGGCAGGCCGCTGATGACATCGCCCTGTCGTGGAGTGTCGGGGTAGTTGGCGGCGGCCAGGACGATGCCCAGCGCCACCCTGCGGTCCCATTCGGCATCGATCTGGTCGAGCTTGCCGGCTACGGCATGTTCGAGCAGTGTCAGCAGGTCGGACTTCAGGCGCATCATGATCGGCTGCGTTTCCGGGTCACCCATGCGGCAATTGAATTCAACCGTCTTCACCGAGCCGCCCTTGCCGATCATCAGGCCGGCGTAAAGGAAGCCGGTATAGGGTATGCCATCGGCAAACATGCCGCGCACGGTCGGCAGGATGATTTCGCGCATCGCCCTGGCGTGGACCGCCGGAGTGACGACCAGGGCCGGTGAATAGGCGCCCATGCCGCCGGTATTGGGGCCGGTGTCGCCGTCGCCGATCCGCTTGTGATCCTGGCTTGACGCGAGCGGCAGAACGTTCTTGCCGTCGACCATGACGATGAAGCTGGCTTCCTCGCCGACCAGAAACTCCTCGATGACGATGCGTGCGTTGGTCTTGTTGCCCGCTGTTGCCGGCGTGCTGCTTGGAAGCATGGCGTCGATGGCGCGGTGAGCTTCCGGCAGCGTCATGGCGACGACGACGCCCTTGCCGGCCGCCAGCCCATCGGCCTTGACGACGATTGGCGCGCCCTGCTGGTCGACGTAGGTGTGCGCAGCCGCACGATCGGTGAACGTGGCAAAAACCGCCGTCGGTATCTTGTGCCGCGCCATGAAGCGCTTGGCAAAATCCTTCGAGCTTTCGAGCTGTGCCGCTTCCCTGGTCGGGCCAAAAATCTTCAGTCCGCGCGCCCGGAAGATATTGACGACACCGGCGGCGAGCGGCGCTTCCGGGCCAACGAGCGTCAGGTAAATATCTTCCTTCTCGGCGAAATCGGCGAGCGCCTGCGGGTCGGTGATGTTGATGTTTTCCAACTCGGCTTCACGCGCCGTTCCGGCGTTGCCGGGCGCAACGTAGATTTTCTGCAGGCCGGATGTTTTGGCCAAATGCCAGGCCAGCGCATGTTCGCGTCCGCCGGAGCCAATGACGAGTAATTTCATGGTGTCAATGAGTGGGTAAGAGTGAGGAGTGAGGAGTCAGGAGTGAGGAGTTGGGGAGGGATTTTACCCCTTGCGTCTTGCTCTTGGCTCCCCACAGTGCAATCAACTAATGCCTGAAATGGCGGGCGCCGGTGAACACCATCGCAATGCCGTGTTCGTTCGCGGCCGCGATGACCTCTTCGTCGCGCATCGAACCGCCGGGTTGAATGACCGACCTGGCGCCGGCTTCGGCGATCACATCGAGACCGTCGCGGAAGGGGAAGAAGGCGTCCGAGGCGACGCAGGAACCGGCCAGCGAAAGGCCGGCGTTCTGTGCCTTGATCACGGCGATGCGCGTTGAATCGACGCGGCTCATCTGCCCGGCACCGACGCCAAGCGTCATGCCGCCGCCGCAGAAGACGATGGCATTGGATTTGACGAACTTGGCTACACGGTACGAAAAGAGCAGGTCCTCGATTTGCTCGGCGCTCGGTGCGACTTTGGTCACCACCTTGAGGTCGGAGGCCTGGACGTTGAACTTGTCCGGAGTCTGCACCAGCAGGCCGCCGCCGACGCGCTTGATTTCGAAGTCGTTGTAGACATTGGCGAGAGGGAGTTCGAGTACGCGCAGGTTCTGCTTGTTGGCGAGCATTGCTTTCGCGGCCGGCGTGTAGGCCGGTGCGATCAATACTTCGACGAAGTGCTTGCGCTCGTTCATGGCCATGACGATATCGGCGTCAACGGTGCCGTTGAAGGCGATGATGCCGCCGAACGCCGATGTTGAATCCGTCATGAAGGATTTTTCATAGGCCGCCAGCAGACTGATATCGACGGCGACGCCGCAGGGATTGGCGTGCTTGATGATGACACAGGTCGGCGCCTTGAAGGTCTTGACGCATTCCCAGGCGGCATCGGCGTCGGCAATGTTGTTGTACGAAAGTTCCTTGCCCTGCACTTGTCTGTAGCCGGCGATCGAGCCCGCTGCCGGAATCGGGTCACGGTAGAAGGCGGCCTGCTGGTGCGGGTTCTCGCCATAGCGTAGCGTTTCGACACAGTCAAAGGCCAGTTGCAATCGGGTTGGAAACTGCTGTGGCTTGTTGTTCTCGTCAAGCGAAGTCAGCCAGTTGGCAATCGCTGCGTCGTAACGCGCCGTGTGCGTAAATGCCTTCCTGGCCAGATCGAAGCGCGTGGCCAGCGTCAGTGCACCCGCGTTGGCCAGCATTTCGGCGAGCAGCGCTGGGTAGTCTTCCGGGTCGGTAACGACGGCTACGCCGGTGTAGTTCTTGGCCGCCGAGCGCACCATCGCCGGGCCACCGATGTCGATGTTCTCGATCGCCTCTTCAAGCGTGACGTCGGGTTTGGCAATGGTTTCGCGGAAGGGGTAGAGATTCACGCACACCAGATCGATGGCCGGGATGCCGTGCTGCGCAATGGTCGCCAGATGCTCGGGCAGGTCACGGCGGGCCAGAATGCCGCCATGCACTTTCGGATGCAGCGTCTTGACGCGGCCGTCGAGCATTTCCGGAAAACCGGTGTAATCGCCGATCTCGGTGACGGCGAGGCCGGCATCACGCAACAGTTTGGCGGTGCCGCCGGTGGATAACAGAACGATGCCCTGGGCAGCAAGGCCCCGGGCGAATTCGAGCGCACCGCGTTTGTCTGAAAGGCTGATCAGGGCTTGACGGATTTTCATGGTTTGGTCATTTATAAGGTTCAAGGATTGTTCAAACCAGCTTGTAGTCGACGAGTTTCTTGCGCAGGGTGTTGCGGTTGATGCCAAGCATTGCGGCGGCCAGTGTCTGGTTGCCGCCCGCTTGCTTGAGAACGACTTCAAACATCGGGCACTCGACACTCTTCAGTACCATGTCATAGATCGGCGCAGGCATTTCGCCATCCAGATCCTTGAAGTAGGTTTCCAGTGCTCCAGAGATACAGGCCGAAATATCATTGTTTTGTTTCATGCGGCGAGCCCCTCACTGTCATCATTGTTTTGCGTTTCAATGTAGTACAGATGTTCATTCTGTTCGGCGAGACCGAAGAAAAAGTCATTGACCGCCTGCTGTTGCCGTTTGCTGTCCGGCAACTGGTTCATCCCGTGCCGGAAGACAGCCGATCCCGCCAGACCCCTGGTGTACCAGGAGATGTGCTTGCGTGCGACGCGCACGCCGGTTTCAATACCATAGAACTCGTAGAGATCTTCAAGGTGTGCGAGCAGGATGTCGTGGATTTCGTTGACGCGCGGCGGCATCAGGTGCGTACCGGTTTTCAGGAAATGCTCGATTTCGCGAAAGAGCCAGGGGCGACCCTGGGCGGCACGGCCGATCATCAGCGCATCGGCACCCGTAAGTTCAAGCACGTGCCTGGCTTTTTCCGGTGAGGTGATGTCGCCGTTGGCGATGATCGGGATGCGTGCTTCGGACTTGACCGTAGCGATTGTCTCGTACTCGGCCTGCCCGGTGTAACCGCAGGCGCGCGTGCGGCCATGCATCGCCAGGGCGCGGATGCCGGATTGCTCGGCGATTTTCAGGATAGTGAGCGCGTTGCGGTTGGTCTTGTCCCAGCCGGTGCGGATTTTCAGTGTGACCGGCGTTCCCGGCACGGCATTGACCACGGCTTCGAGAATCCGGCCGACCAGAGGCTCGTCCCTGAGCAGCGCGGAACCGGCCATCACGTTGCAGATTTTCTTGGCCGGACACCCCATGTTGATGTCGATGATCTGCGCACCGCGCTCAACGTTGTGGCGTGCGGCGTCGGCCATCATCGCCGGGATCGAGCCAGCAATCTGCACCGAGA
Organism: Propionivibrio sp.; assembly: GCF_016790145.1. Classification (GTDB taxonomy): domain Bacteria; phylum Pseudomonadota; class Gammaproteobacteria; order Burkholderiales; family Rhodocyclaceae; genus Propionivibrio. Next base: position 7,068 of record NZ_JAEUOI010000028.1, read on the forward strand.
CCGGCTCGACCTCGCCATCGTGGTTGGCGCGCCGCTGAGTCTTGGCGCTGCCGTAAAGCAGGGAGTTGGAGGTGACCATCTCGGAGACGGCCAGACCGGCGCCCATCTTCTTGCACAACTGGCGAAAAGGCCGGTCGGTCACACCCGCCATCGGTGCGACAAACAGATTGTTTTTAAGTGTAAAGCCGACGAATTCCATGGCGGTGGAGTGCTCAGGTGAGGCAGGGGAAGGGGAGAATTCTACCTTGATTGTTGCCTAAGAAATAGTCAATTCTGGTTTGACATGACCTTCGATGTCGAGTCGACCTGCGCTTCCTTAACGCGTAATGCCTGGCTCCGGCAATACGATGTTGACTTCCAGAACTTCGAAATTGCCCTGTTTTTCCAAGGACACCTTGATGTCGTCCGGATTGACCGAGACGTACTTCGAAATCACGGCGACCAGTTCCCTTTGCAGTGCCGGCAGAAAGTCGGGTTTGCTGTTCTGGCCGCTACGCTCATGTGCAATGATGAGTTGCAGGCGTTCTTTGGCAATGGTGGCTGTTTTCGGCTTGTTGCCGAAGATGAGAGAGAACAGGGACATCCTTATTTCCCCCCGAATAGCCGCTTGAACAGGCCGGGTTTCTCGTAATCGACAAAGCGCAGGGGCTTGTTTTTGTCGCCAAGGAAACGGTCGACCACATCGAGATAGGCCTCGGAGACATCGCTGCCGGCCAGGTGAATCGCCGGCGACCCCTGGTTGGAGGATTGCAATACGGATTCCGACTCGGGAACGACGCCGATGATCGGCACGCGCAGGATTTCGTGGATATCCTTGTACGAAAGCATTTCGCCTTCCTCGACGCGTTTCGGCGAGTAGCGGGTAATCAGCAGGTGCTCCTTGACCGGCTCGCCGCCGGCGATGGCCCGCCGCGATTTGGCCTGGATAATGCCGAGGATGCGGTCGGAGTCGCGCACCGACGAGACTTCCGGATTGGTGACGATCAGCGCTTCGTCGGCAAAGGTCAGCGCCATCACCGCGCCGCGCTCGATGCCGGCCGGCGAATCGCAGATGATGTAGTCGAAGCCCATGTGCTCGAGTTCCTTGAGCACCTTCTCGACGCCTTCTTCGGTCAGCGCATCCTTGTCGCGCGTTTGCGATGCCGGCAGCACAAAGAGATTGTCGTTGGCGCAGTGCTTGTCCTTGATCAGCGCCTGGGTTAGCGTCGCTTCCCCGTTCAGGACATTGACAAGGTCATAGACGACCCGCCGTTCGCAGCCCATGATCAGATCCAGATTGCGCAGGCCGACGTCGAAGTCGATGACGGCCGTCTTGAAGCCGCGCAGCGCGAGGCCGGAAGAAAAACTGGCACTGGTGGTGGTCTTGCCGACGCCACCCTTGCCGGAAGTTACAACGACGATACGTGTCAAGGAAGTTTCTCCGTCAAAAAGGACAGGATTTTACCCGTAGATCAAATAATTTTCCGAATGGTCGGAGCGACTAAAACTCCGGTTCCGCGCATTCCACACCGCGCAAGGCTGCGGAACGTTCAATTGGTAGCCAGTGATTCGATGATCAGATGGCTGGACGCCTCGTCCGCCGTTGGCGAGAGCTGAACCTGAACCGGTCGCCCGGCCAGTTGATCGGGAATGCCGGCATCGAAGGTACGATAGACCCCGGCGATTGAAACCAGTTCGGCTTCAAAGCGCGTGGTAAATATGCGCGCCCCGGTCGAACCGCTGGCACCCGCCAGCGCCCGCCCACGCAAGGGCGCGTAGATGTGGATGCTGCCGTCGGCAATGACTTCGGCACCGGCATTGACGGCGGCGAGTACCACCAGATCGCCGCCACGCGCGTACGCCTGTTGCCCCGAACGCAGCGGTCGGTCGATGACCAGCGTCGGGGTGAATGCGGGCTGGGCGGGCGGCGGTGGAGTCTCCTGTACTGAAGCGGGCGCGACCTCCTGCACCGGTCCGGCTTGAACGGGTGCTGCCGAAGCAGTGCTTTCGTCTGCGGCGCGTGACACCCGCTTGAAGGCGGCAAAACTGGGCAGTCCGACGGCGGCAGCACTGGCGCGCAGTTCGTCGCTCCCCCCGCGAACGCCGATCACGTTCAGCCCATGCTTGTTGAATAGGGTGCCCAAGGCGGCCCAATCGACGGGCCTGGTTGACTCGGCGCCCGCGATCTTGTCTAGCTCAAGCACGGCGGCGTCGCCATCAAAGAACGTCTCGTCACCGAACAACTCCGTTGCCGCCCTGGCCAATGGCCCGGACTGCAATGAGTGCAGCGTGACGCTGACCACCGGGAGCGTCGTTCCCTTGAATTCGATCAACTGGAGTTTCTTGTTTGCACGTGCCATGGGTTTGTCGCTGAAGCGCTTAGATAATTCTAAGGGGACGAAGTCTAGCTTAGACCGGGGGAAAAATGAAACTTGGCGATAGGACGTGATGGTTCGCTGGTCAGGGCTGAATCTAGAGACTTGATGGGTTCTGAACTGCGCGGCGGCCTGTAATACGCTACAAATGGAGATCTGCGTAGGCACAATTCTCAGAGGCAGTATCCATAAGGCATTCGTAGCATGTGATCTCAAGAACGCCGTTGCTCTCGGAGATGGTCTTTGATGAATGGTTTCGGCCAGGTCTGGACGATCAGCGATTCGTACTGCTGTAAAAGTGAGCTTCGGCTTTGCGTTGCGTATGGGCCAGTCGAACAAAGTGCTTTCTTCGCGGGACACAAGCGTCCAGCCGACGGCCTCGGCATAGCCGAGGATTCGCGTCTGGACGGTCTTGTGCTCGCCCGGTTTCATGAATAGGGTTTCAGATTCAAGGTGCGCTGAATTTTTTCGCGCACGACATCAGGCACGCCGGCCGTTTCTGCAAACGATCCCCATTTCGATACCGTCGCCTGCACCTCGGCAACGATTTTCGCAGCGCGCCCCCGCTTCATCGACGACGTCCTGGCGCAGGCATTGAAGTCCTCCTGCGTGAAATTGTCGCGTTTTCCATTCATCGTCATTTGATGGCTTGCCGTCCACGCCCCCGCAGGATTGAAGCTGTAGGTCATATCAAAGGCCGGCGACAGCGACCACTCACCGGATTTATTCATCAGGAAGGCAATATTCTTCACGTGGTCATCCTGATTGCGGGCCACGATGTTGAACACCATGCGCCGAAACAGTTGCTCGATGGCCTGCATGGGCAACTGCAGTTGTCGCATCACCAGCAAGGCCTGCTCGTAGCTGTACGCGCCTGCCCTATTGAAGTCGTAGTGCGCCAGGGCGCAGAGCGACTGCATGTGAAGTTTTTCGCCGGTAGCAATACGATCAAAGCGGCGCGTCATGAAATGCGAGCGGCCATTCTCTTTGAACAGCCGGCATTCACTGATATCAATGCCACAATCGAGCGCCATCAGGTAATACGCATACTCGATCACCCCGTAGCCCTTCGGGTCTTCCAGTTCCTTGTCCTTGTTGCCGCTGACGCCGTCAAATTTCATCAGCCAGTATTCAAATCCCTTGCCGGCCTTGACCTGGCCGGACCGCACTTCATTGGTTTTCGGGTTCCATGCGATGATCGCCTTCGCCCGCGCGCCCCCGGCGGATGTGCCCACGCGCAGAATATCCCTCAGCGCATCCTCTCTTCCTTCGGCTGCAAATGTCGCCTGCAGGTTATTCCGGTGGGCCAACACCTCCGATGCAAGCTCAACCAGCTTGCCGACCTCAATGTGTGTTGTCTGCCTTGCCCTGGGGCCGATGGCGGGGGCAAATGCCAGCGCACCCATGCCGCGTTCGCCGGTATAGCAAAGCCGCTCAACCGCGTTGAAGGAATTCGCTTGCCGCCCCTGCGATGCCAGCCAGGCATCAATCAGCGCGTTGCCGAATTTGTCGGGCAACGAGTCGGCCAGCAGGCCGGGCAACCCATGAAAAGTCGGGCGAGCAAGCTCGGGGAAACGGTACACGCGTCGGGATAGCGGCATCACGATCGGCGCCACCTGAATGCCGCTTTGCGCGAATCCCGCATCGTATTCAAAGCTGGCGGCATCCTCCCCATCCTGCAGCGAGACCGCGCCGATGGTTTTGCCCCACAGCCTGACTTCGGCCAGCGTGCTCATGGTCTCTCGCAAGCGTGCTCAGGGCTTCTCATCCCAGCTCCACGATTTGCCGCTCGCCTTTGCGGCCCGCTGGCCCGACGCCCGTTGCAGAATCTTGCCCTTGCGCTTCAACAAATCCATCGGTCTGGGCCCGGACTCCGGAATCAGGCTGTCCAACCCGGATGCGGCGTCCAGCACCCGCAGCACACGAACCAGAGTGCCCAACTGTGACGTCTGCCCGGCCTCCATGCGCTCCAGGGTACGCTTGGCGATACCCGCCTGTTCGGCCACAGCCGCCTGGGTGAGCTGCAATTCAATCCGACGACCGGCAATCCGTGCGCCCAATTCGGCCAGCACGGCATCATCAGTGAGTAAACCGGTTATTTTCATAGTCGTAATATATTACGACTATATCGGCTAAGTTGCCATATATCGTCAGTTATTGCGATATATAGAGTAATAATTCTCTATAGTCAAGTCGCAATAAATAGCGAGATAGTGATTTTATCAGTTCTTAGTCGTAATATTTTACGATATGTGCCGCTTACCGTCCCAGCAGCATGGCAATGAAGGCCTGACGGATCTCGGGTGTTACTTCGCGGCGGGTGACGAAGGCCGGCGCACCGTCAGCGGTGGTCCATTCGAGTCCCCAGATCGGCGCGATCCGCGTCGGCAGCAACGCGTAGCGACCATCTCCCACAAAGCCCGGCCGGGTGCTATCGGCAATCAGAAATCCGTCGGAAAAGCGTCGGAAGCGTTCCAGGTCTTCGCGTCGCCGGGGATGATCGCCAACCAGGCGCGTTACGGTCGCCTGATCCATCAGCGGTGCCGACTCGCCGGGGTAGTGGCGCACCGTCCAGCCCAGATGGAAGGCATCGGTCTGCAAGCGCCCCTCATGTACGTAAAGCGTACGCCAGAGCACTTGTTTGGCCATGGTTGGCTTGATCACCACATGGGGAGCCGGGTGGCCGCGCGCAGCGACGACCTCACGCAGGGCGGTTTCCGCGCGCTGGTGTTGCCACAGGCCGAGTCCCAGATAGGCCGCCGCCAGGGTCAGACCGATGGGTGCCAATCGACGCTGCGGCCGCCGCAGTGCCAGAACCAGCGGCACCAAAAGCAGCAGGGTGAATAGGGGATCGATGACGGCAATCAGGTTCCATGCTTCCTTGCGTTCGGAGAATGGCAGCCAGAGATGCGTGCCGTAGCTGGTGCAGGCATCGAGCAGGCCGGCAACAGCGTAACCGGCCAGGCTGTAGAGATAGATTTTAGGGAAGCTCAGGTATTTCCGCAGCAATGGCCATAGCAGCAATGCGCCAATCAGGGCGCCGACGGGCGCAAACGCCAGTGCGTGGGTGAAGTGGCGATGATAGTCCAGCACCAGCAGCACATCATCCGGGCTCTGGATCAGCGTATCCGCATCCGGCAGCATGCCGCCAACCATGCCGACAGCCGCCGCGAGCCGGCGCTGGTGAGACGGCGCCAGGGTGGCAGCCAGGGTGGCGCCGAGCACGCCGTGGGTTATCAGGTCCATCGCGGCATTTTACAGTCTGGTCGGGCGATCCTGAGTGTTTGTTCCGGCCGCGTGCGGCTCGGAAATGCGCAGACCCGATCCTGCATAAGCCACTCGCCAACTCCACTCGGAGTTTTCGGCTTTAACTGGCTGGAACAACAAGCATGATCGTATAAATCGGTCAGATCGACGGTTCATTCTCATGGGCTAAGGCAGGTTGATGATCCAAAACCTGCCGCTCACCTGGCCCAACCATCCCACAGCTGATGGGCCAATCCGGTCATTGGGACTCTGTGCCACCAACGGCAGCAATGGGCAGGTCAGCGGTCGTAGGTCTGGAAGTCGGCTCGAACGACCGGTGGTACTTCAGGCTACTTCAAAAATCGACCCGACGCCGTCGTACATAGTGCTCCGATCCGGTCATGGAAATCGATCAAAGCCGCCGCTCAATTCGCGACAACTATGCAATTTGATTTTTTCAGATTGCAGGTCTGCAAGAGAATGCGAGGATTACACACCCACGCGTCCAGCCACTCCGAGAGATAGCCGTCGCCGAGGTAGATCCCGGCCTCCACCGGCAGCCCGCACCGGAGTTCGAGTTCGATCAACGCATCGCCTGGTAGGTGCGGACAGGCACGAAATCAAGACAAGCCGCCGCTCGTCGTGGGGTGACTCGAGCCTGTAGCCCGGAAACTCGTCGCTAGCAGTTCCTCTCTGGGCTACAGGCGGCGCAACCGATGCAATACGGCAGCTTCTCCGGAGGATTCCGATACTTTCCTGGGCGAAATCGGCGATTGACTGCGGCGGCCAAGATGAAGATACTGAAGATACTTACGCATGTCGCGTTGAATTTCCTATCCTTTACTATCCGTCAGTATCGTCAGGAGGAGATTGTGGAAAACGATGGCGATTAACGGATACTCATCAGCGCTTCGCTGGATGGATTTTGGCTGGTGGATCATCAGGGACAATTGGTGGATGTAAATGACGCCTATTGTGAATTGAGCGGCTACACCCGCGCCGAACTCCTCACCATGAGGATTGAGGACTTAGAAGTCAATCAAACGCCCGCCGAGATCGCCCAACATTTGCGGGCGATCAGAGCCAACGGCAGCGCGCGGTTTGAATCCCGCCATCGAACGCGTAACGGGTCCTTCGTGGATGTCGAAGTGAGCGCGCATTTCGACGCCACACGGGACCGCATCGTTTCCTTTTTGCGCGACATTACCGCCAAGCTGGCCGCAGACCGTGTCTTGCGGCAGCGTACCGACGAGCTGACCGAGCGGCTCAAGGAGCTGCGTTGTCTGTTGGACTTGTCCACGCTGATTGCCCGGCGCGATCTGGGGTTCGACGATATCATGCAGCGTGCGGTAGACTTATTGCCGCCGGCCTGGCGCTATCCAGCGCTCGCCGCCGCCCAGTTGACGCTTCCGGACGCCCGCTACGCAACGGCCAATTATCAAGAGACGCCGTGGCAAATGGTCTGTGATCTGGCCGCGAGCGAAGCCACGCAAGGACAGCTCAGCGTGGTCTATGTGGAGCAAGCACCGGGCTATGAAGCCGATCCGTTCTTACCGGAGGAGCATCTCCTTCTTGAAGCGGTCACGCAGCGCTTGTCCGGTTACATCAGGCGCTGGCGTGTCGAGGAAGAACTGCTCTTGCGCGAGGAGAGCCTGAACTCACTACTGGACTTGAGCCAGCGTGCCTTCACCTTGCGAGAGCGCGACATCATCCAATTGGCTTTGGAGGAAGTCGAAAGTCTGACCTCGAGCGAAATCGGCTATTTGCATTTCGTCAATGCCGATCAGAACACCATCGAGCTGTATACCTGGTCACAGCAGACACTGCGTCAATGTACTGCGGCGCACGATGAGCATTATCCGCTGTCGCAGGCCGGGGTGTGGGCCGATTGCGCGCGCCAGAAGCGTCCGGTGGTCCACAACGATTATCAGAACTACGCTGACAAGAAGGGCTATCCGATCGGTCATACCCACCTCATCCGCCATGTGAGCGTGCCCGTGGTGGAAGAGGATGCGGTCAGACTCATTCTGGGCGTCGGCAACAAGCGATCGGATTATGATGAGGCCGACGTGCGGCAGTTGCTGCTGACGGCCGAGCATCTGTGGCGGATCGTGCGCCAAAGGCGCGCCGAAGACGAAGTCCAGCGTGAGGCGGAGCGGGTTTCGACGCTGGCGCGGGTCGCGTCACGGCTCAACGCGCACCTGGAATTGGCCACCGTACTGCAGACGGTATGCGAAGAAACCGCGCAGGCGCTGGGTTTCCCCGCCGCCAGCGTGTTCTTGTCTGACAACCCGGCGCATGCGGGCTGTCAAACGACGACTCTGTCTCATCAGTCCGGCGCGACAACAGCCGAATGTCAGACTGAGTTGTTGACCCTGCTGGCTGCTGCGAACTGGGACCTTGATGTCTTCGTTCTGCCGCCCGCCGCGCCGCGCGACCAGGTTGGCGACTTGACCGCCGTCCGCTTGATCCACGACGATCGTTGCTTGGGCGTGTTGGCCGTGTACAGCGTCGGCACCGCGCGTTTTTGGGAGGCCGCGGACACCATATTGTTGCGCGGTCTCGCCAATCAGGCCTCGCAGGCGATCGTCAATGCGCGGCTGTTCACTGAAGTCCGGCAGAACCATGTACAGCTGCAAACGTTGTCGCGCCGCTTGGTGGAGGTGCAGGAAGAGGAGCGCCGCCACATCGCCCGGGAATTGCATGACGAGGTCGGACAGGTGTTGACGGCGGTCAAGATTGACTTGCAAAGCTTGCGAAGGCAATCGGCGATGACGCCGTATGCAGCGCGCCTTGATGAGAACATCGAGATCACCCAGCGCGCCCTGGAACAGGTGCGCAATCTCTCGCTGGACTTGCGCCCGTCAATGCTGGACGACCTCGGGTTAAGCGCGGCGCTGGAGTGGTACGTTCAACGCTTGTCGCAGGCGGCCGGGCTCAAACCGGAACTCACCCTACCCACCGATGCACCGCGGTGGGCCCCCACAATCGAGATCACCTGTTTTCGCGTCGCTCAGGAAGCCATAACCAATATCATGCGCCATGCGAACGCTCGGCACGTGTGGATTGACCTGCAATATTCCCCGGATGACGTGCGCCTGCGCGTGCAGGATGACGGACAGGGCTTCGAGCCGGCTGCCGCGCGTCTCCGCGCCACTCAAACAGCCGCCAGTGTGGGGTTGTTGGGAATGGCCGAACGAGTGGAACTGGCGGGAGGACAACTGAAGATCGAGTCCGCCCCTGGGCAAGGGACCTCTGTGCAAGTCATCTTCAACACGCCCGTGTTGCGCTGACTCAGGCGACCGGCGTTGATCCATGAAAAGGTAACGAATGCCCGTACGCATTTTGATCGTTGATGACAATCGGCGCTTCATCGCATCCGCCGAGCGGTTCTTTGCCGATGAACTGGGTGTGACCGTCGTGGGTAGCGCCCTGTCGGGGGCGGAGGCGTTGGACCAAGTGGCACGCCTGAATCCCGACCTGGTGCTGATGGACGTGGCGATGCCCGGAATGGATGGCCTTGAATCGACCCAACGCATCAAGGCCCGCACCAACGCGCCGCTGGTCATCATCCTCACGTTCTATGACACGCCCAAATATCGCCAGGCCGCCTATCAGGCCGGCGCTGATGGCTTTGTGCCCAAGGCCGATTTTGGCGAGCAACTCCTGCCGTTGATCTTCACGCTGCTCCCCGACCTCAACAAGCCCGACCGGCAGCCCGATCTTCCGGCGACACGACTGCACACTCGCCCCATCGAGGCGCCCCCCATCAAACGTACCGCCTATACCAAGAATGGTTGGCTGTCCTCACAACAGGTACGCACCGTGATCATGGCCGGCGGCGATGGCACACGACTGGGGGTGCTGACCGCTCGCCGGGCCAAGCCCGCCGTGCCGTTTGCCGGCAAATATCGCATCATCGACTTTGCGCTATCGAACTGCGTCAATTCTGGGCTGTTCGACCTCATGGTCCTCACCCAATATCTCCCGCACTCCCTCAATGCCCATATCGGCGTTGGCCGCCCGTGGGACTTGGATCGCGGATTTACCGGCGGCATCCGCATGCTGCATCCCTTTAGAGAGCGCGAGCACACCGATTGGCAATCCGGCACGGCTAACGCCGTGCTCCAGAACCTGAGTTTCATCACAGACAACGACCCCGCGCTGGTGCTGGTGCTGGCGGGCGATCACGTGTATCACATGAATTACGGCCCGCTGCTCGCCTTCCACGCCGAGCATCAGGCCGATCTCACCATCGCCGCGACTGATGTATCCATCGAAGACGCACCGCGTTTTGGCGTTCTGGCCACCGATGGCGAACAGCGCGTGTTGGCTTTCCAGGAAAAGCCTCAACGACCGACGAGCACTCTCGCCTCGATGGGGATTTATGTGTTCAGCCGGAAAGTGCTTGAACACTGCCTGCATGAAGACCATCTTACGCCGGACTCTTCGCACGACTTCGGCAAAGACATCATTCCGCGTTTGGTGGGTTCCGGTCAGCGCGTCTTCGCCTATCGGCACGAAGGGTATTGGATGGATGTTGGCACCATAGACACGTACTGGCGCGTGCATATGGATCTGCTTCGCCATCCACCCGCGTTCAAGTTGAACGACCGCTCTTGGGTGATCCGCACGCACTCGGAGGAGCGGCCGCCGATGCTAATCGAAGCTGGCGCATCAGCCCAGGCTTGCCTCATTACCGATGGGGTCGTCATTGCACCCGGCGCCGTGGTCGAGCGCTCGATCCTGTCGCCGGGCGTCTATATCGGCCCCGGTGCCATCGTACGCGACTCGATTGTGTTCACCGATAGTTACGTGGAGGCTGGTGCGCACGTTGAACGCGCCATCATCGACAAGAATGTGATCGTCGGCCCAAACGCGTGCGTGGGCAGACGCGATGACGCGGACGGCTCGCCGGGCATCACCACCATTGGGAAGAACGTCCAAATCGCCGCCGGACTCACCATCGATCGCGGCATGTCGATCAGCCCCGATGTGTATCTGGAGCAGGAACCACTCCTGTGGCCGTCTCCGTAGGACGTTCACAGGGGGCCGCGTGAGCTCCACATCAAATTCGGTGCGCCGGGTGTGGGTGATCCATGTGCGCCGGCATTCCCGTGGCGCGCGCCTGACGGTCGCCGATACGACCCAGCCCGGTGTGGGGCGTCGGCGGTCGTTGCTACCAGCTGAGGCGCTGGTCGGCATTGAAGGCAGGAGCGGACTGGCGGAGTGGATCGGTTCATGGATCGTGCTCAGCACCGGTGGCATCCCATAGCGGCAGGCCGCGGGCGGTTGCGATCCTTGCCCTCGGTTGCAGGTAGCCAATCTGAGGAGGTTGTGGCGCCTCGTAGCCGGAAACTGAACGGCGGCTTCAATCGATTTCTATGACCGGTTCGGAGTATCGTCAACGTCGGGGTAGGGTCGATCGCGACGATGCGATGCGCTAGCCTGCGGCCGTTCAAGCAACTCCTCATGTTTACTGGCGCCGCCGTTCCTTGACGGCTTCTTTGGAGATTCCATCGCCGCGCCTGCGACCGCGGGCTATGCCTACCCCACCTTGGCTCCGGCCGTTCCCGGCGTGAATGTTTTGACGTATCAATGGCCGGAGTTGGCTGTTAGTCGGGTAGCAGAAGTGCCTTGCTGCACCGCCGCCCCCTAAGAACCGTACAGGCGCCTGACGACGCATACGGCTCAAGCCTCTTAAAGGCATCTTGCAACACTCGGTTTCACAACATCTGCTACGCCTTCACAATACACGCTACCTGGCCATTGCACAGCAAGCCGACAACCACCTGACGCTTGCCGCTCTTTCGGTCCCGGTTGTAACCGAAGGCCGCCAGCTCGTTGTCCTCCCCCTCCAGGTACCCGCGCCGTTTGGTGTATATTGCGTTGCGGTATGAGATGAATGCGTATCGGGCGGATGGCCACCCCGGGGAAAGTTGACTGTTCGGTCGCCAGTTGCTGCGTAAGGCCGCGGATTGTCTTCCGATCAATTTGTGTGATGCGCGCAATTTCGTGCTGGCTCTTCCCGGCCGCCAGAAGCGTGAATAGCGTGCTTTGCAGATGTGGCTTCAAGACGTTCACTCCTTACTCCCTTCGAAAATCGAAGAGCGAAGATTACGTCCTGCCGAAAACTCCCCTGACAGCGTCGAAAACGGCGCCCTAGTGCACCGTTACGCGCTCATCAGGGTGGGGAATTTTAACCGGCATCGGGGCGGTGATCTTATCCGCATGGGCCTGTACCCTAGCACGTTGCCAAAACCATCCCACGTCGAGAATATTTACACTTCTAGCGGTGTGGTTTTCTTAATACCAATGATTTTTAAAGGTATTTCACTGAAGCACGATTCGTGCTTCAGAAGTTTACTGGCGAGTTTAGCGGGTAGCCCCGATTTACCAGCTGGGGTGGTCAGTGACAACCATGGCTGGTTATCCTCACGGCAATGTCAGCGCTTTGAAGTGTCTCAGTTTTGCATCGGGGGCAAAGAAATGCGGTGTAGGTTGCCAATCACTGTTGACAACACCCCCATGACATGGCAGACAATGGCTCTACCATACATGAACTTAGACGACATAGTTAAAGTTGCTTGTGAATATTGTTGGTGTAGAACTCTGGCAAGTCAGTACGATAGTCGCTTGATGAGCTATACCAAGGTGGCAGTTGCCAAGAAGTTTGCTGGCCCGCAGCGGCCAAAGATACTCTCATCATACGGTGAATAACCATGGATATTTCAGATGACACCACACTTTGGCTTTTTCCTATCCCAGTAGGTAGCTTCTCGGATCAGAATTTCTCAGAGACGGAATTTCTTCGCACGCAGGTTGCCGTTATTGAAGCATATGTCGAGCACTTTCCCTCTGATGAGAGGGATTTCCGTGCGCTGGCCTGGATCGAAGCCAATGCCAGCCAATATCGCCACTGGTGGCAGACACAGGCGGCGACCAGCCGATACCATGTGCATTCCACAATGGGTTACTGAGACGCATAACACTGGCGGCGCTCGTCGGCCAGAGATAAGTAATGTCCATGGCGTTCAAGGATAATCAGCAACTGGTAGCGGGATTTCATTCATACATTTACGCATATAGCATTGCGCAATGCAAAGAAAAAGCTTGGGATTCGCCACATAGCAGGATTTGTCGATTTGCGCTGCAGACGTATGTGTTTGTCTTGTTGCGTCGGCGTGCAAAATCTTGACGCCTACGCGCCGAACGTCGGTTGCGATGAGCTACGAGACTACGGCTGGCAGAAGTGCCGCAGGTTGATCATCGTATAGGCGAGGGTCTTTAATGCATAGTGCAGACGGCTGATCCATTCGAAGCGCAGCAAGAGCCGCTTGAACTTGTCCTCCCAAGCGAACGATAGCTCGATGGTTCTGAACCGCTCCTTGAAGAAGGCGGGATTGTAGATCGGCTTGGTTCGGCAGTTCTGCAGGGTGCCTTTGATCTTCTTGACCGTCACCGGCAGGTGCTTACGCCCCGATGGCCGGTCAAAATCCCCCACCTTTGGTCACTTCAAAATCCCCCACCCTGATGAGCGCGTAACGGTGCACTAGGGCGCCATTTTCGACGCTGTCAGGGGAGTTTTCGGCAGGACGTAATCTTCGCTCTTCGATTTTCGAAGGGAGTAAGGAGTGAACGTCTTGAAGCCCCATCTGCAAACCACGGTATTCACGCTTCTGGCGGCCGGGAAGAGCCAGCACGAAATTGCGCGCATCACACAAATTGATCGGAACACAATCCGCGGTCTTGCGCAGCAACTGGCGACCGAACAGTCAACTTCCCCCGGGGTGGCCACCGGCCCGGTGAATCAAATTCCCCCACCCTGGCCACCGGGTCCGAGCCGGCACTCCACGTCGGCCTGTGAACCGCATCGGGGGTTCATCACGGCGCAGTTACAGTTGCGCCGCAACTTCACCGCGATTTACCAGGATCTGGTGGATCAGTTCGGATTTTCTGCCGGCTATAACAGCGTCAAGCGCTTTGCCGGCACCCTGATCGGGAAGGAACCGGCACAGTTCGACCGACTGGAATTTGCGCCCGGTGAAGAGGTGCAGGTCGATTATGGCGAGGGCGCACTCACGCTCTATCCCGGTACGGATCGCTACCGTAAGCCGCGCCTGTTCGTATGCACCCTGCGCTATTCACGGCGCAGCTTTCGGCGCGTGGTGTGGAAATCCAGTCAGGAGACCTGGGCCCGCTTGCACGAGCAGGCCTGGCGATATTTCGGTGGCACAGTTGTAGCTATGTGGTTCTCGATAACCTGAAGGAAGGGGTCATCAAGCCTGACTTGTACGAACCGGAGCTGAACCCGGTCTACGCCGCCGTACTCGCACATTACGGCGTGGTGGCTGACCCTGCGCGTGTCAGGGATCCCAATCGCAAAGGTACCGTGGAAAATGCTATACAGCATACCCAGAGTACGGCGCTCAAGGGCCGGCGCTTCGCCTCGATCGAGGAGCAGAACGACTTCCTCGAACATTGGGAAACCCACTGGGCGGCGCAACGCATTCACGGCAGTGCGAAACGCCAGGTCGAAGCCATGTTCCAGGAAGAACGTCCGCTCCTGAAGCCTTTGCCACTGCAGGGCTTCCAGTATTTTGTCGAATCCGAGCGTACCGTCTACGACGACACTTGCGTACGGGTCGACCACAGCAGCTATGCGGCCCGTCCGGCGCGCATCGGTAGCCGCGTACTGGTGCGCGTGTTCGAGCATCACCTCGAGATCCGCGATGGCCAGACGCAGGCCTTGCTGCGCACCCACCCCTTGGCGGCACGCCTGGGCAGTGTGATCTTGCCCGACGAGGAACGTCTGTTCAATCCCTCACGTGAAACCCGTCGCATCCTGACTCAGGCCAAGGACATCGGCCCAGCGACCGAGCAACTGTGCCAGCGCCTGTTCGATCAAGAGGGCCGCGTCGGCCAGCGTCGCCTATGGGGCATCGTTGGCCTCGCCAAGCGCTACCCTCGGCGGCTCATTGACCGTGCCTGCGCGATGGCCCTGCACGAGGGCATCGGCAGCTACAAGCAGATCAAAGCCTTGGCCGAGCGCCTGCTCAACGAGGCTTTGGCGGACATCGATGCTCCGCTTCAAGGCGAACTGGTGCTGACCCAGGACGACCCCTTGATCCGATCCGGCGAAGACTATGCCGACCTGTTCACCCTGGGCGCTCAAAACAGCGCCGCCTTGCCACCCCTCCTGGAGAAATTATCATGAGCATGACCCTGAACGAAATCGACCGCGCCCTGCGCGAACTGCGCCTGTCCGGAATCCGGGCCACCCTCGAGACACGCATTCTGCAAGCCCAGGCGAACCAGGAGCCCTTCCTCGACACCTTCTCCATGATTCTGCAGGACGAACTCGACCGCCGCCGTTCGCGTCTGATGGAGCGCCGTTACCACCAGTCCGGCCTGGACGAACGCGCCACGCTGAACGACTTCGATTGGCGCTTCAATCCGAAACTGCCCCGTCAGGCCTGCTTCGAACTCCATACCCTCAAATTCATCGCCGAGGGGCAAAACGCCCTGCTCATCGGCAAGCCCGGGACGGGCAAAAGTCGGATCGCCAAAGCGGTCGCCTATCAGGCCACCCTGCAAGGCCATGATGTGCGGGTTCTGGAGGCCGACAGCGTCTTTGCCCCGTACGCGCTTGGGAGCAGCGCCGATCAGCAGCGACAGTTGTCCCCCTGGATCGAGGCCGATCTGCTCGTGCTTGACGACCTGTTCCTCGCCAGGCGCATCAGCGACCGTGCCGGCGAGGTACTGCAAATGCTCGTTCATCAGCGCTACAAAACGCGGCGCAGCATCGTGGTGACGTCCAACCGCGTGGTCCAGGACTGGGGCAAATACCTGGGGGACAACACGATGGCCACCACCATTCTCGATCGTCTGATGCACCGCTCGCATCTGCTTGAGTTCGAAGGCAAAAGCTATCGACTCAAAGAAGCGGCGTCGCGCTTCGCTTTGCAACCCGCCGCCGATTGATGTACGCCCTTGCCTCATCGTGCCGTCCAGAACCTTGGGGCGCTGCCCCAAACCCCGCGTTCGCCACGGGGCAGCCGCCGTGGATGATAAAACCATCCACAGCAGCCGCCCAAAGCGTTGGGGCGCTTCGATCTGTCAAGTGGCTTTCGCGGCATAAACGGGTGGCAAACTGCGCCACCCATTTATTCCACGGTCCACTTGACAGCTCTACGCTTTACTTAACAACCAGGGCATCCGCAGCCAAAACTACATTACAATTTCAACCATCCTGCCTGGGGGAGTTTGGGTGGCCAACAGTGGGGGATTTTGAAGTGGCCATCGGGGCTTACGTCCGGCCATGATTTCGGAGGTCCATGAAATGTCTGAAAGCATCGTAAAAAAAGCTTTCAGCACTAAATTGCACCAAAATAAGTTTTTCATTTTGCACGCGAAAAAATCTACCCTCACGCGCGCATCTGTCATATGACATCGTAGAGATTTGACGCCCCTAGAGGGGTCGGTCAGCGCCGCCTAGCGGTCTCGCGAGCCGTTTTCGTATTATTTAGTGCAGGGATTGGAACTCTTGGCAGGGGCCACAAATCTGAGATTGATGGGGCTGAATATCCGCGATGGCTTGAGGATGTCCGGGCGGCTTCGTAAGTCCTGAACAGATTCACTGTCAGAGCTTCTCAGAACAGAAGGTTGGCAGTCGCCAACAAGCCGAGGAACAAGGAAAGCTTGCGAGCGGCGGCTTTGCTTCAGATAGCTGCCCTCCTCGACGACGAGAACTGAACGGCCCTTGTGGGTCGATTCCAGAAGTAGCCTGAAGTACCAACCGGTCGTTCGAGCCGACTTCCAAAGCTACGACCGCTGACCAGCGCATTGCTGCCGTTGGTGGCACCGAGCCAAATGACCGAATTGGCCGATTATGTAGACCGCTTGATTTGTGGAGCTACAAAATCATACCTTTGCAGAGGCTTGACTGCGAAGGGTCTGCTGGCCTCTGATCCCAGGGTACACTCAACATAATTTTTGAGTTCGAACGGTTACCAGACGCAGCAACATCAGCCAAAAGATATTGATCCGGGCGAGCAACAAGCCCATTGCGCTACGGATAAGCGTAGTGAATGTACTCACCTGCAATTTTCTGGCCATGCGACAGACACCAGATTATGTGGACCGCAGATGCAGCACTTTCCCTGTCAAGCAAGGCGTCTGATGGCAGCCACGGCTTAGAATCCACATAATCACGGAGTCTACATAATCGGCCTTATGTGGAGCGCTACATAAGGCCGATTACCGGGCAGCCATGCAAACCCTATCAGGGGCCGCTTGGTTGGCCCAGGCTGATAGTCGGATTCCTGATGTTATCAGGCGGTAAAGCGCCGGGAGACAACACCAGTATGTCCTCGCAGAACAACACCCCGCCATTGCGGGTTTCAGGGCCATGCCCGCGCACCCCAGATCATGCGCCTGGCGACGAAGTGGCGCAGCGGCGGGTAGAGGTCGAGCGCGAGCAGTCCGAGGCCGCGGGCGAAGCGCAGGGGGGGAAAGTCGTTGGAGAACAGGCGGACGATGCCGTCGGTGAAGGCCATGCTGCCGCGCCGGTCGATGCTGCGACTGCGGGCATAGGCGGCAAGTACCGCCGGGTGCCCGGCATCGGGTTGCCTGTGCAGTGATTCGGCCAGCGTTTCAGCCAACTCCCAGGCGTCACGCAGGCCGAGGTTGAAGCCCTGGCCGGAAACCGGGTGCAGGGTTTGCGCGCAGTTGCCGATCCACACCTGTCGTTGCTGCGTGATCTGCTGACGAACTCGCAGCGCGAGCGGAAAGCCGGCGCGCGGGCCGGTAGCAATGAAGTCAAGGCGCTTGCCGAACTGCTCACTTAGCGCCGCAAGGAAATCCCCGTCGTTGAGCTTGAGCAATGCTGCGGCCTTGTCGGGCGGAACGGTGAACACCACCGAGTAGTCCGCGCCGAGCGGCAGCAGGGCCAGCGGTCCGTCTGGCGTGAAACGTTCCCAGGCACGCCTGTTGTGTGCCGGCGTCGGGCGGACTTCGGCAACGATGGCGTGCTGGTCATAGTCGCGCACCTTGACATCGGGGTCGCTGCCGGGTGTGCCTTCGGCATGCACGATGAGCTTTGCCGTGATGCGCCGTGGTGCGCCTTCGTGCATAAGCGTCAGGGTGGCATCTTCGTTGCCGGTTTCTATTTTGTCGATGCTGCACCGGGGCATCAGTTGCTCCGCCGTGATGCGGGCAGCGAGGGCCGCGGCGAGATCGCGGTAGCGCATGACGTAGCCGAGTGCCGGCATGCCATACTCCTCGGCAGTAATCAGCGTGCGTCCGAAGCCACCGCGTTGTGAGACGTGGATTTCGCGAATCGCAGTGGCGGCGGGAGTGTTCCAGGCATTGAGGCGTTCGAGCAGTTGCCGGCTGCCGTGGGCGAGCGCCAGCGCGCGCGGGTCGTCGGCCCACGCGCCGTGCGGGCGGCGGTCGATGAGTAAGACTCGCAGCGGGCTGTCGGCCAGCGCCAGTGCGAGCGTCATGCCGACCGGGCCGGCGCCGACGATGAGCACATCCGTGCTCTCTGAAGGGTGAGGAGTGGGGAGTGAAGAGCAATCAGTCACGGCGCATGACTTCTTCAATTTCGGCTAGCGTTTTTGGTGCGGAGGTGTAGACTTCGCAGCCTTCGCAAGTGACAAATACATCGTCCTCGATGCGGATGCCTATTCCATGCAGGTGTTCGGGAACGTCGGCGCCTGGACGGATGTAGAGGCCGGGTTCAACGGTCAACGCCATGCCGGCTTCAAGTATTACCCACTCGTCGCCGGTTTTGTAATCGCCGGCGTCATGCACGTCGAGCCCGAGCCAGTGTCCGGTGCGGTGCATGTAATAGGGTTTGTAGGCTTCGATGGCGATGAGATCGTCAAGGTTGCCGGCAAGCAGCTTGAGGTCGATCATGCCTCGTACCAGAACGCGCAGCGCAGCATCGTGGTAGGCGATGAAGGGGGTGCCGGGTTTGATCGCGGCAAGCGCAGCGTTTTGGGCGGCGAGAACGATTTCATACACGTCGCGCTGCACAGGGCTGAAGCGGCCATTGACCGGGAAAGTCCGTGTGATGTCGGAGGCATAGCCGTTGACCTCGCAGCCGGCGTCGATCAGCACCATGGCCTGCTCGCCGAGCAGTTTGTTGTTCTCGATGTAGTGCAGGACGCAGGCATTGCGACCGCCGGCGACGATGGGCGAATAGGCGTGGCCGTCGGCGCCGCGTTTGCGGAATTCATAGCCGAGTTCGGCTTCGAGTTCGTATTCGGCCATGCCGGGGCGACAGGCGCGCATGGCGCGTGCGTGGCCGGCCGAGGCGATCGCCGCGGCGCGGCGCATGTGCCCGGCTTCGTGTGCATCCTTGAGCAGGCGCATGCGGTCGAGCGCTTCGCGCAGGTCGCGTATTTCTCCGGGAGCGCGTTTGCCGGCGCGGCTTTGCGCACGCACCGTGTTCAGCGCGGCGACGATTTTCAAATCCCATTCTGCATCGTGGCCCAACGCGTGCCACAGGGTGCTGCGGTTGGCAATCAGTTCGGGTAGCCTCGCCTCGAATTCGCTGAAGGCGTAAGCCTCGTCAAAGCCGAAGGCTTCACCCGCCGTTTGCGGTCCGTAGCGAAAGCCGTCCCAGACTTCGCGCTCCTCGTTTTTTTCACGGCAGAAGAGTATTGAACGCGGCTCATTGCCGCCGAGCAGAACGATCACCGCTTCGGGTTCAGGAAAGCCGGAGAGATACCAGAAGTAGCTGTCGAAGCGGTAGGGGTGGTGCGAGTCGCGATTGCGCAAGCGCTCCGGCGCCGTGGGAATGACGGCGACGCCGTCACCAAGCTGTTTGAGCAATGCGCTGCGTCGCGACGAGTAGGGTTCATGCTTCATTTTTTCTGGGTCAACTCCTGGTTGAGTTCGGCAAGTCGTTCGGGGCTTCCTACGTCGACCCAATAACCCGTGTGACGTTCCCCGGTGACAACGCCACGGGCGATGCCGGCGTCAAGCAGCGGGCGCAGTTTCATGACGGCGCCGGGCGCTACGCCGGTGAAAAATTCCGGCGAGAAAACGCCGGTGCCGGCATAGGTCAGTGTCGGTCCACTGCCTGTGCCGGCGTATCTTACGGTGTCTCCGTCAAGGCAGAAATCGCCGCCGGCATGCTGCGGCGGGTTGTCGACAAAAACAAGATGCGCGTGCCGTGCAGCGAGGGTGTGCGCACGCCTGAAGTCCCAGTCGCACCAGATGTCGCCATTGACGACGAGAAACGGTTCGTTGCCGAGCAGCGGCAGCGCCCTGGCGATGCCGCCGGCCGTTTCCAGCGCGCCGGGTGGTTCCGGCGAGTAGCGGATGTGCAGGCCGAAGCGGCTGCCGTCACCGAGCGCGGCTTCGATCTGCGCGCCGAGATGGGCATGGTTGATTACAACATCATGGAAGCCGCTGGCGGCCAGTCGTTCAAGATGCCAGACGATTAGCGGCCGACCGCCGGCGAGGAGCAGCGGCTTGGGCGTCGCGTCGGTCAGCGGCCGCATTCTTTCGCCGCGGCCGGCGGCGAGAATCATGACTTTCATTGTATGCGGATTTACGCCAGTGGGCGGGCTGTTGTACTGCTTGGCGTGCGATTCATCGGTGCTCATCAGAAGGTAAAGCCGACATCGATGCGGCGGTTTTCAAGCTGATCGAGAAGACGCGCCAGTGGCCGCAGTTCGAGGTAACGCTCGCAGGTCTGGCGCAGGTAAGCGAGCACACGCGGCATGTCCTTCAGGTAGCCGTCCTTGCCGTCGCGGTGGCAGAGGCGGGCGAAGATGCCGAGCACCTTGAGCTGGCGTTGCGCGCCCATCCATTCGTAATCGCGGTAGAAATCGTGGAAGTCGTCAGGTACCGGCAACTTGGCCTGGCGCGCCATTTCCCAGTAGCGGATGACGAAGTCGAGTTCCTGTGCTTCTTCCCAGTGGATATAGGCGTCGCGGTAGAGCGAGACGAGGTCGTAGGTGATCGGGCCGTAAACCGCATCCTGAAAATCGATGATGCCTGGATTTTCGGGATAGTCTTCGCCACTGACCATCAGGTTGCGCGAGTGGTAGTCGCGATGCACGAATACCTGTGGCTGCGCGAGGTTGTTGGCGAGAATTTTATCGAACACCGAGCGCAGCGTGGCCTGCTGTTCTGCACCGAGTGTGACTTCAAGGTGGCGCGCAACATACCAGTCCGGGAAAAGCTCAAGTTCGCGGCTGAGCAGCGCATGATCGTATTCGGGCAACATGCCGGGCCGGCTGGCGCGCTGGATGTCGACCAGTGCAGTATTGGCGTCGCGATAGAGCTTCGGTGCCGTGGTGGCGTCCAGCACGTTGAGGTAAGTGGTATGACCAAGATCAGAGAGAAGCAGAAAACCTTGTGCCAGATCTTCGGCATAGACTTCGGGGACATGCACACCGGCGTCGCGAAAGAGTGCGGCTACTTTCAGAAAAGGGCGGCAATCCTCGTGCTCGGGGGGCGCGTCCATGACGATGCGGGTACTTCCATCGGGCAAGCCGACACGGAAATATCGCCGGAAACTGGCATCGGCCGATGCGGGTTCGAACGAAAACTCCTGATCGGGATGCTGGCACGGTAATTGGCGATCAAGCCAGTCGCGCAACAGGACGGTACGCGGCATGCCGCTTCTCCTTGAGCTAAGGTGCTAAAATGTGTCGATTTTACCACTCGCCCCGCTGGCCGCTGTGCCATCGAAACAACTCGAGCTGCTGCATCTTTTATTGATATTTCTGGATGAATTTTCCTGCCCGGCGCAAACCACTCGCGTTGCTCCTGAGCTACGGTTTTGCGATCTTCCTTGTCGGCGCCTATGCCGCTGAGACGCGGGCGCAAGCTCCTGAGCCGCTGCGCGTTGATCCGGCATTGCTCGGCTTGCCGCCAATAAAGCCTGCAGAAGCGCCCGCTCCTGCCGCCTCTCCTGCTCCGGCGCCAGCCAAAAAATCGAGTGCCGAGGTGCAGCCAGTTGAGGCTGCAGTCGTCGACAAACGGCCGGTTGAGACTGAACCGGAGGTCAGCAAGCCGGTCCGGGCCAGCAAGCCCGCGGCGCAGGAGATGCCGCAACCTGCTGTTGCAGCGCAAGCGGCGCCTGTGGTCACACCTTCACCTACACCAGCTCCGACACCAGTCCCGGCATCGGCACCAGCACCGGCACCAGCACCGGCACCGGCAGTAGCCGCATCGCCAGCAAGTGTGTCTCCGGCGCGCAGCCCTCGTGATGAGGAGCGTCAGGCGGCGCCTGTTGTACCCGCTCGGCAGAAGGCGATACAACCGGAAACCTTGCCTTCGGCGCCAGAGCCCGTCAGGGCAGTGCAACCGCAGGCTCCAGGCCCCGTTGCCCAGCAGCAAGCTCCTGCCGCTTCGTCATTACCATCGTCTCGCCGGGAGGCCTCCACGCTGGAGCCCTTGCGTGTCGACCCGGCCTTGCTCTGGTCGCCGCCCGTTGCGGCTCCAGTGGCCCGGACAGCCCCAGCGGCTCCGACCGCACCGACAGCCTCACCCCAGCCATCCTATGTGCCCCGTGAAGCCGGTACGGCGCCGGACGCGGTGGTGTCGTCGGTTCCAGCCGCCTCGGGCGGCAGTGCTGCAAGCGTCGCGGCAAAACCGGCCACGGCGCAGAAGCCCCCGGACAAAAGCTGGCTGCGGCGCATCTGGGATCCGGTGGCCAATGCCTACAACAATGGCGCACTTGAATTTTATCTGCCGTTTAAGACCTACCATTCGCGCAGCACGTATACCCAAGAACAGATCGACTCCTATCAGGAAAACCCGCTCGGCTTTGGTATCGGCCGTGGCTTGTACAACGAGAGGGGGAACTGGGAAGGCGTCTTCGCCATGGGTTTCCAGGATTCGCACTACAAACCATCCTATACCGGGGGTTACAGTTGGAAAGCCATCTGGCGTCCGGCCGATGATGTACGCCTGGGATTGGGCTATATTGCCGGCCTGATGTCGCGCTCGGACGTCCTCAGCTATGTCCCCTTTCCAATCGTTCTGCCGGTGGCTTCGGTGGCCTACAAGAACTTCAGTCTGGAAGGAACTTACGTTCCCCCCGGTGGCAGTAATGGCGGCAACGTCCTCTTTATCTGGGCCAAGTGGGAATTGGGCAAGACCGGCGAGGCCATCGGTACGCCAGCGCGTCCGGCGCAAGAAGAGCCGACGCAAATGGCCTTCGGCAGTGCTACGCCGCTTGAACGCCAGCGCGTGCCCTATGGCCCGGTTCTGGAGCCAGGTTCAAGCGCTCGCCTGGTCTCGCCCGAGGAAACGGTTCCCCCGCTCGTCGCGGCAACGGGTTGGCGCGACGAGGATCAGGTTCCCGACGTACCCGACGTCTTGCCGGCGCTCGTCTTGCGTTCCTCAAAAACCATGGAGCCGCTATCCAGCGATAGTTCCGTGCCGCGACCGGTTTTCCTCAATGCACAACGCATGGGAGGGGATGTGAATCGGGAGTTTATCGCCGAGGGCGATGCCGAATTGCGCAAGATTGGCACGGTGGTCAATGCCGACCGTCTGACCTACTGGCCGATCGACGATGAGGTCGAAGCCGAGGGCAATGTTCGCCTTGAACAAGGCGATGATCTGATCACCGGGCCAAAGATGCGGCTCAAGGTCGAAGATCAGGTGGGGTTTTTCGAGCAGCCTTCGTATACGATAAAACGTCAGCCCTTGCCGGGAAGCAAGGCGGCGGCCGATAAGGCTTATGCGGCGCAATTTGCTGAACAGGAGGGCGATGATTCCTGGCTTTCTTCGGGTTTTGCCAGCCCGCGCGTACTTAAAATCAAACCTGGTCAGACCAAATTCGATGCAACCAAGCAGAAGGGTCCGATAATGACGGAAGCGCGCGGCGTAGCTGATCGTATCGACTTCGAGGGCGAAAATCAGTTCAGGCTGACGAATGGAACCTATACCACTTGTGCACCGGGTAATGACGACTGGTATGCCAGGGCGGACACACTCAAGCTTGACTACGACCGCGAAGTGGCTGATGGAACTGACGGCACGGTGTATTTCCTTGGCATGCCGATTATCTATTCGCCGTGGTTGTCGTTCTCACTCAACAACGAACGAAAATCAGGCTTCCTGTCGCCGACCTTTGGCACGAACAGTGATAGTGGTTTTGAATTATCCCTGCCCTACTACTGGAATATCGCGCCGAACATGGACGCGACAATTACGCCACGCGTGTTGACCAAGCGAGGTATTGAAATAGGTAACGAGTTCCGTTATCTCGATACGGCTTTCGGCGGTTTCTATCGAGGGCTGGCGCGGGTGGAATATTTGCCGAACGACAAATTGTTTAACAATGAAGACCGTTACGGCTACGCATTGCAGCATACTCAGACAACGGCCAACGGCTTTTCCGGCCTGATCAACTACAACAAGGTATCCGATAGTAAATATTTCATCGATCTTTCAAGCAACATCTCAAAAACCTCACAAACGCAGTTGCCGCAGCAAGGCATACTGACCTACGGTGGTGGCGGTTGGTGGAGTGCGTCGGCCAATTTCCTTCAGTACCAGACGCTGCAGCCCGATCCGAATAACCCGGTGCAGGTGCCCTACAAGCTGATGCCGCAGTTTACGGTCAATGCCCGCCAGCCTGATCTTTACATGACCGACAGCACTTTCCTTGGACAGTACACCAATTTTACGATCGACCAGCGGATACAACTCGTCAATGGCGTTCCGACAATATTCCCTGATGCGCAGCGAAGCGTGCTTTATCCACAGGTGGCGCTGCCTTACGTGACTCCGGGCTGGTACGTGACGCCAAAGTTCGGAGTCAATTCGACGCACTACTCACTGTCGGGACAAGCGCCGGGTACTCCGGATTCGATCAATCGTACGCTGCCGATTTTCAGTGTCGATTCGGGTATGACCTTTGAGCGGTCGAGCAACTGGTTCGGGCGGGATTACACGCAGACCCTGGAGCCACGCCTTTATTACCTGAATATCCCGTACAAGAACCAGAGCCAGATTCCGATCTTTGACACCGGTCTGGCGGATTTCAACATGGCGCAGATTTTTTCCGAGAACCAGTTCTCCGGATGGGACCGCATCAACAATGCCAATTCACTGACTACGGCCGTGTCAACCCGATTGCTCGAGCCCTCCAGCGGCAACGAAATCATGCGTGCGATGATCGGTCAGCGTTTCTATTTTACGAGAAACAAGGTGTCGCTCCCCAACCGAACGACGGTCGGTGATACCGAATTTAACACCTCCGATTTCCTCGCTGGCATCAGTGGGCAAATACTGCCCAAGGTGTTCGCCGATACTGCTGTGCAATACACTTTTAGCAATAACCAGATCCAGCGCTATGTAATCGGAGCGCACTATCAGCCCGAGCCGGGCAAGGCCCTGAATGTCGGGTATCGCTATAATCGTGACGCCAATGCGCCGATCGACCAGGTTGAATTTTCAGGACAGTGGCCGATCACGGGGCGTTGGCATGTGGTTGGCCGGATCGATTATTCGCTCTCTGATCAGGGAACCAGCCCTGCGACCAGCAATAAACAGGGCGGGCGTCTGATCCAGGCCATTACCGGTCTGGAATACAACGGGGGGTGCTGGGTCGTACGTAGTGTCGTCCAGAAAATTGCCCTCACACAGGACAATAGCTCAACGGCATTCTTCATCCAGCTTGAACTGAATGATTTCTCAAAAATTGGCTCCAATCCGCTGAATCTTCTCAAGCGCAATATTCAGGGCTACAGCCTGATCAATCAGCCTGCCGCTGTCTTTGATGAATAGAAGGTGTGACTCATGACGCTATGGCTTCGTATTGTTGTTCTGTTTTTCTGTCTCGTCGGGCTGGCCTCGGCGCAGTCTCCTCGCCGCCAGGCGGGTGAGCCGTTACCGGCTGATCGCATCGTTGCCGTCGTCAATGACGAAGTGATAACACTTTACGAATTGCGGACACGCCTTGACCTCGCGCTCACCCAACTCCAAAAACAGGGTACCCCGTTGCCGCCGCGTGATGTTCTTGAGCGACAGATGCTTGAGCGTCTGGTGATCGACAAGGTTCAGTTGCAACACGCCCGGGATACCGGTTTGCGGGTTGACGATGCGCAGCTTGAGCAGGCGCTGCAGCGTATTGCCGCCAACAACAAAATGTCGCTCTCCCAGTTTCGTGCGGCGCTGCAAAAGGATGGTATTCCGTTTGTGAAGTTTCGCGAGGATATTCGTGAAGAGATGACCATTGCGCGTGTTCGCGAGCGTGAAGTGGAAAACAAGATCGCAATCTCGGAAGGCGAGATTGACAACTATCTGAGCGACGATTTGACAAAAGGCAGTGGCAGAGAAGAATACGAAGTTGCACACATCCTTCTGCGCTCACCCGAATCGGCCAGTCCGGAACAGATTCAGAAACTCAAGGCCAAGGCGGATCAGGTGCTCGAACGATTGAGGAAAGGTGAAGATTTTGCCCAGCTTGCAGCGGCGTATTCCGATGCGCCGGATGCATTGAAGGGAGGCAATCTGGGTCTGCGTCCGCTCGATCGCCTGCCCGCCATTTTTTCTGAAGTTGTGGTCAAGCTCAAGGTCGGCGAGGTAGCGCCGATGCTGCGCAGCCCCAATGGCTTCCATATTGTCAAGCTGGTTTCCAAAGGCGGTGGAGCGGCCATTCCGGCAGTGCAGCAAACGCATGCCAGGCATATTCTGATCAAGGTCAATGAGGTCGTTTCCGAGAACGATGCCAGGCACAAGCTGACTGTCTTGTACGAGCGAATCAAGAATGGCACCAGTTTTGCTGAACTGGCCAGGCTGTTCTCGCAGGACGGTACAGCGTCCAAGGGAGGTGATCTCGGCTGGATATATCCCGGAGATACCGTGCCGGAATTTGAACGGGCGATGAACCAGTTGTCGCCGGGCGAAGTCAGCCAGCCGGTTCAGACGCCATTCGGTTTCCACTTGATCGAGGTACTGGAGCGGCGCGTGCAGGACGTGTCGGCCGATCGTCAGCGCGCGGCGGCTCGTCAGGTGCTGCGTGGGCGCAAGATGGACGAGGCTTATCAGGACTGGTTGCGGCAGGCACGTGACCGCGCCTACGTCGAGATTCGCCTTGAAGAACGCTGAGCCTTGCATAACTTGCCTGTCATAGCCGTCACCTCGGGTGAGCCTGCCGGAATCGGGCCGGAGATCTGCTTGCGCTTGATTGAACGCTGTGCCCAAGATCAACCCGCACGCCTGGTTATTCTGGCTGACAAACATCTCATGGCCGAGCGCGCACAGGCGATCAGTCTGTCCGGCGATTTATGCCAATTGCTTGGTTTGCGCGAGTGGACGAGCGCTGTGCGCGCTTCCCCCGGATGTCTCGATATTCTGCACGTGCCCCTGTCTGTAGCGTCGCGCCCCGGTCAGCTCGATCCGGCCAATTCTCCCTATGTCCTTAAATTGCTTGATCGGGCGCTGGCCGGGTGTCGGTCAGGTGAATTCGCAGCCATGGTTACGGCGCCGGTGCATAAGGGGGTGATCAACGATGCAGGCATTCCCTTTACCGGTCACACCGAGTATCTGGCAGAGCAAACGCATACCCCGCGTGTGGTGATGATGCTTGCCGGGGGTGGATTGAGAGTCGCGCTGGCGACCACCCATCTGCCCTTGAAAGCGGTATCTTCGGCCCTGACGCAGGAATCACTTGAGCAGACACTACGCATCCTGCATGCGGATCTGGGCAGGAAATACGGAATCGGCGAACCGCGCATTCTGGTTACCGGACTGAACCCGCACGCTGGTGAGGGAGGCTATCTCGGGCGCGAGGAAATCGAGGTCATCACCCCGGTGCTGGAGCGTTTGCGTGCCGAAGGCATGACGCTTATCGGTCCCTTGCCTGCCGATACATTGTTCACCCCGCCGATTCTGTCCCAGGGTGATTGTGTGCTGGCCATGTACCATGATCAGGGACTGCCGGTACTCAAGTACGCCAGCTTTGGCCAGGGCATCAATGTGACCCTGGGCCTGCCGATCATACGCACCTCGGTTGACCACGGTACGGCACTCGAACTGGCCGGTAGCGGTCGAGCCGATCCTGGCAGTCTTTTCGTCGCTGTCGAACAGGCTATCGAGATGGCAGGCCGGACTGAGTTGCCGAGCTGTGGAGCGATGGGCACGATGAATTGATGAGCAAGCATGTAGCACGCAAGCGGTTTGGGCAGAATTTCCTGATTGATCGGCAGGTGATCGCCGATATCGTCAATGCCGTTGCCCCCAGGCGCACTGATTGTGTCGTGGAAATCGGCCCGGGGCTGGGCGCGCTGACCGACCCGCTGCTCAAGCGGCTGGATCATCTGCATGTAATCGAGATTGACCGTGACATCATCGTTCGCTTGCAGCAGCGTTATTCTCCGGACAAGCTCACCATCCACCAAGGCGACGCGCTGACTTACGATTTTGCTGCGCTCAACCAGGGTTCCACCGCGGGACTGAAAGTTGTTGGCAATTTGCCCTACAACATCTCGACGCCGCTGCTTTTTCATCTGGCCGGCTTTGCCGGTCACGTGATCGAGATGCATTTCATGCTTCAGAAAGAAGTTGTCGAGCGCATGGTCGCCCGGCCGGGAACGTCCGATTTCGGTCGCCTGTCGGTGATGCTTCAGTATCGTTTTGTCATGGACTGGCTGCTTGATGTGCCACCGGAATCCTTCGACCCGGCACCGAAGGTCGACTCGGCTTTGGTGCGCCTGATTCCCAGGCCGCCAGAGGATCTTTCGGCCAGGGACGAAACAAGATTCGCGACACTGGTGTCTGCGGCATTCGCTCAGCGACGCAAGATGCTGCGCAACAACCTCAAGGGAATTCTTGCTGAGACCAGCTTCGAGCAACTCGGGATTGCCCCGACCGCGCGCGCCGAGGAGTTATCGGTTGACGACTACATTCGCATCGCCAACGCCTTGCACTGAGCAGAGGAGAATCACCTGAAAAAAACGGCGTACCATGATGGCACGCCGTTCCTGCTTGCAGATCGAATCCTCTCAAGTACTTTTTTTCATCGGGCAGCTACTGATGCCGAGCATCGGATAGATCGGGCACCAGCCGATCAGGCCGGTCAACAGCGGGACGACACCGATATAGCCCCAGACACCGACGACATTCATGTAGGCCATGGCGATCAGAACGATGCCGACAGCGATACGCAGTATTTTATCGATACCACCAACGTTTGCTTTCATGATTTTTTTCCTCAAGGTTTGTTAACGACCAGGGCATTCTAGGCCCGTGCTCCGGCCCTGTATGTAACCCAGGTCACAGAGCGGCAGAGGCGACCGTGTTCGATCAGTTGTTGTATGCCAATTGCCCTGTGGTCCGCGTGAATGGAGGGAGTCACTCACGGTTTTCGAGTTGACTATGTGCGTTGCACCTGCCTTGCGGGCCTATCTTTTGCGGCGCTTGTTACGAATGGCGGCTGATGCCTGCCAGTTGCCTCAGGCCTGCTCGGTCAAGCAGGCTGATCCGCTCACGTCCGAGCGCTACGAGACCCTGCGCGGCAAAGCCCTTGAGCAGGCGGCTGACGATTTCCCTGACACTGCCCAGTTCGTCGGCCAGCGCCTGATGTGTGGCCTGGATAGGCTCGGGCTTGCCGAGTAGCAGTTTGGCCAGCCGCTGGTCAAGGCGGTGGAAAGCGACTTCCTCGACGAGTTGCATCAGTTCGGCAATGCGGTCGGCGAGCAGGTGAAAGACGAAGTCGCGAAAGCCGGCATTGCCGGCGATAAGCGTTTCAAAAAGGGCGGTCGGAAGGATGAGCAACTGCAGCGGTGTCTCTGCGATTCCGCGCGCGGTATAGGGCGTGTGACCGAGCAGACAACTGGTCGTGATGACGCAGGAGCCGCCCGGCTCAACGCGGTAAAGCAGCATCTCGCGACCGGCAGGCGTCGTCTTCACCACCTTGATGGTTCCGGAGATCAGCAGGGGAAACCCGCGACACGCTTGCCGTTCGGCATACAGTTCGGTGCCCTCGGCGAGGTTGACCACGGCGTCCGCTTTGCATAGAGCAGCCATCTCAGCTTGCGCAAGCGAGCCAAGGGCAGGGTAGAGCGCCAGCAGCTTGTCTGGCGGGAGTGCAGCGTCCATCACTCGGCGATGAGCGCAGTCACCGGTGCGTGGTCGGAAGGCCGCTCGCGCTTGCGCATTTCGCGATCGATACCGGCTGCGACGCAGCGATCTGCCAGCGGAGCCGAGAGCAGGATGTGATCAATGCGCAGCCCCTGATTCTTCTGGAAGCCAAGCATCCGGTAATCCCACCACGAGAAGCTTTTCTCAGGCTGTTCGAAAAGGCGGAAACTGTCTTTCAATCCCAGACTAAGCAGACGCTGGAAAGCTGCGCGTTCGGGTTCCGAACACAGGATCTGGCCCGCCCAGGCTGCCGGATTGTGAACGTCACGGTCGTCCGGAGCGATGTTGAAGTCGCCGGCCAGCGCCAGTTGCGGGTTGGCGGTCAACTGCTCGCCAATCCAGGTCTCCAGCGCTGCCAGCCAGGCCAGTTTGTACGCGTATTTTTCACTGCCGACGGCCTGTCCATTCGGGATGTAGGCGCAGACGACACGAATGCCGTTCACCGTGGCAGCGAGCAGCCGTTTTTGCAGATCGGGGAAATGCGGGTTGCCGCAAACGACGTCGCTTGGCGTCTCGCGCGCCAGCAGGGCAACGCCGTTGTAGGTCTTCTGCCCGGAGAAAACAACCTGATAACCGGCTGCCTCAATCGCCTGCTGCGGGAAGTTGTGATCCTCGAGTTTGGTCTCCTGCAGACAAACGACATCCGCCTGTTGCGCGGCAAGCCATTCCAGCAGTTGTGGCAGGCGCACCTTGAGTGAGTTGACGTTCCATGCCGCCAGTTTCATCTGGCGAAGACGCCTGACGGCCTGGCACCGTAGGGGGCTAATTTCGGATAACCGGCCAGGTCGAGCAGGTTGTTCCAGGCGCCAGATTCAAGGCCTTTGATACTTTGCTGGCCGACGATAAGGCTGGGTACGGCAGCCTCGCTTCCCAGTATCTTGCTGAGCTCGGCCGATTCCTCATCACTCTTCAGCATCTTTTCCGAAAACGGAATGCCGCGTCGATTGAGCATGTCGCGAGCCTGTTTGCACTCTTCGACACAAGTGGCCACTGTGTACAGTGTGACCGGGAATTTTTCAGCCGCCTGGCGTGTGGCGTAGGGTAACTGCTGTTCGTCAATACGCTCACCGGCAGTGATGGTGACGACATGTTTGGCACCGGGCGGAGGCGGCTGGTCGGAGAAGATCGTTTGACCCGTGTCCTTGTCGACCCAGCGATAAGTGGTCTGGGCGACGGCGAGCGAAGCCGTCAGCAGGGCAGCGCTTAGAATAACGAGACGTAACGTAGGCATGGTTTTATCCTCCGGTAATTACGCTGGAATCATACCACTGTGCCGGAGCAATGCATCAACCTGTGGCTCGCGACCGCGAAAGGCGCGGAAGTTGTCAAGTGCAGGGCGGGTGCCGCCGACCGAAAGGATCTCGTCGAGAAAGCGTTTTCCGGTCACCGGGTCGAAGGGGTCGCCGGCCTCCTCGAAGGCTGCGAAGCAGTCCGCAGACAGCACCTCGGCCCACTTGTAGCTGAAGTAACCGGCGCCATACCCCCCGGCAAAGATGTGCGAGAAGCTGTTCGGGAGGCGATGCCATACGGGTGGGACGATGACCGCCACCTCGCGCCGGACTTCGGCGAGCAGGTCGAGAATGCTGGTGTTTCCTGCCGGGTCGAAGTCGCAATGCAGGAGAAGGTCGAACAGCGAGAACTCGAGCTGGCGGACGTTCTGCAGGCCGCTCTGGAAGTTCTTCGCTGCCAGCATCTTGTCGAACAGAACGCGCGGCAGGGGGGCGCCGGTGTCGACGTGCGCGGTCATTTGCTGCAGTACGCCCCAGTCCCAGCAATAATTTTCCATGAATTGCGAGGGCAGTTCGACGGCATCCCACTCGACGCCGTGGATACCCGAGACACCGAGTTCCTCGCACCGCGTCAGCAGGTGATGCAGTCCATGACCGGTTTCGTGGAAGAGAGTGCTTACCTCGTTGTGCGTAAACGTGGCCGGCTTGCTGCCGACCGGGCGCGAAAAATTGCAGTTGAGGTAGGCGACCGGCTTCTGTATACCCACGCTCGTATGACCCGCGATGCGGCGGCGGGCGATTGCCTCGTCCATCCAGGCTCCGCCACGCTTGGTTTCGCGGGCGTAGAGGTCGAGGTAGAACTGGCCGATGAGTTCGCCGGCCACGGCGTCCTTCTCCGCATTGGGCATCGAATTTCCACCCACTTGCGCTTCGATGCGGAAGAAACGCACATCCTCGTGCCAGACGGGGGCGCTATCCGGCTTGATACGCACGCCAAACAGCGTTTCGACGACGTGGAAGAGCCCGGCCAGCACTTTTTCTTCGCCGAAGTATTGCTCCACATCCTGTTCGGAGAAGGCGTAGCGCGCTTGCAGCAACTTCTCCGAGGCATAACCCACATCCCAGGATTCGAGAGTCTCCAGCCCAAGTTCCTGGCGTGCGAAATCGCGCAGTTCAGCGATATCCTGCTCGGCAAACGGCCTCGCCTTGATCGCCAGGTCGCGCAGAAAGGCCAGCACCTGAGCAACCGATTCGGCCATCTTGGGCACCAGCGAGACCTCGGCATGATTAGTGTAGCCAAGGAGTTGTGCGGCTTCGCGGCGCAGCTCGAGAATGCGCAGGATGAGCGGAGTGTTGTCGAGTTCGCTCGGGCCGAATTCAGCCGCGCGCGTGGCATAGGCGCGGTACATCGCGGCACGCAGCCTGCGGCTATCGGCGTACTGCATGACAGGCAGGTAGGACGGCATGTGCAGGGTGAATTTCCAGCTCGCCGGGGTGCCCGCTTCAGCATCCTTCAGCGCGGCTTCGCGGGCGGCTTGTTTGACATCGTCAGGCAGGCCGGCCAGTTCGGCTTCGTCGCTGACGATTTCAGCAAAGGCATTGGTCGCATCGAGCAGGTTTTCCGAAAATCGGGCCGCCAGGCGGGCCAGCTCTTCCTGAATGGCCTGGAAGCGCGGCTTCTTTTCCTCGGGCAGTTCGGCGCCGGAAAGGCGGAAATCGCGTATCTCGTTATCGATAATCCTGCGCCGGGCAAGCGACAGTTGCGGGTACTCGGCACTTTCCCGAATCGCCTTGTAGCCGGCGAAGAGTTTGAGGTTCTGGCCAAGTTCGGCATAGAAGCGGCTGACTGCGGGCAGCATGCTGTTGTAGGCCTCACGCCATTCAGGTATGTCGTTGACCGAGTGCAGATGAGCGACAATGCCCCAGGCACGTGAGAGGCGCTCGATGCCGTCGCCGAGCGGAGCCGCAAAGTCGTTCCAGGTGGCAGCAACATTTCCGGTAGTCAGTTGCTCGACAAGCGCGCGAGCCTCAGCAAGCAGTTCATTGATGGCTGGTTGAACATCGGCTGAAGTAATGGCATCGAAGCGGGGCAGACCGGTAAAATCGAGCAGGGCGTTGGCATTCATGGATTCTCTGTCATTCAGGCAAGCTGAGGGTAGTCGTAGCTTCCCCCATGGTGGTTACGGGCAAGGTTCGACAAGGTCGCGGTAAGCATGCCATGAGGCGTGGCCAAGCAGCGGCATCGTGATCACCAGCCCGAAAAGTAGCGTGGCGAAGCCGATCAGTGTAAGGGCCACGACCCACGCTGCCCACAGCAGCATGACGTCGAGATTGAGCACCACGGCACGCAGGCTGGTAATCATGGCGGTAACGAAGTCGACGTCACGGTCGATCAGCATCGGTATCGAAACAGCGCTGACGGCAAAAACAAGCAAAGACAGGCCGCTGCCGGCGATGAACCAGGCCATCGTCATGCCGAGATACTCGGCATTGAGCAGCACACCGAAGATGAAGGCCGGGATATTGGGTGTCAGACCGGGTACCAGCAGTGCGAAAAATACGGCCGATGTAGTCTCCCAGATGATGGCAACAAGCGCCAGCAGCAGGCCGAACAAGGCCATTGACTGGCCGTTGCGGCGCCAGCCGGAGAGTGAGTCGATGAAGGTGCTGTGTTGCCCGAGAGCCTGCCGTCGGCTGATCTCGTAGAACCCGCTGGCGAGCAGCGGGCCGATCAGGATGAAGCCGGAAAGGGCGCCGGTAAAGAGATAAGGGTTGCGCCAGGAGAAGATCAGGGCGACATCGCCGGCGATGGCGAAGAGCAGGCCGTAGGCCAGGCTGGCGATCGGGTTGGCGCGCATGTCCTGCCAGCCGGAGCGCAGCCAGGCCAGGGGGCGGCGCAGCCCGATACGGCGCACTTCCGGTAAGGCGAAGTTGTGGTCGAGCGGGGTCAGTGAGTCATTCATCGTCCCTCCTCTGTATTTTTTGATTTATGCCTTATGACTCCGAAGAGGGGTAAAGGTTCTCATTCGATGAATTTCCGGCCGCTCAGACGTTCGTAGGCTTCCACATACTTGGCATGGGTGCGAACGACAACCGCCGCCGGCAACGCCGGCCCGGGCGCTGCCTTGTTCCAGTCCAGCGTCTCCAGGTGATCGCGCACAAACTGTTTGTCGAAGGACGCCGGATTGCTGCCCTCACGGAAAGAATCGGCCGGCCAGAAGCGCGAGGAATCGGGGGTGAGCACCTCGTCGATCAGGTGCAGCGTGCCGCTGGTATCGATTCCGAATTCGAACTTGGTGTCGGCGATGATGATGCCGCGCGTCGTTGCGTAGTTGGCTGCTGCGGTGTACAGCGCAAGGGCGGCGTCACGTGCCTGAGCGGCAATCCCGGCGCCGCTCTTGCCCGTGCCGTAGAGCGCGTCAGCAAGTAGCGCGCCGCAGTTGATCTGTGCCTGCTCGAACGAGATGTTCTCGTCGTGTTCGCCTTGTTCTGCCTTGGTCGCCGGCGTGAAGATGGGTTCCGGAAGTTTGCCGGCCAGCTTGAGGCCGGCCTCCAGCTTGACGCCGCAAACAGCGCCGGTACTCTGATAATCCTTCCAGCCGGAACCGATCAGATAGCCGCGAACGACGGCTTCGATCGGCAGCGGCTTGAGGCGCTTGACGACGAGCGCACGTCCGCGCACCTGATCGCGCTCTTGCGCTGTGACCACGCTTTCCGGGTCGACGCCGGTCAACTGGTTGGGCAACAGGTAGCCGAGCTTGTCGAACCAGAAGCTGGCCATCTGCGTAAGTACCTTGCCTTTACCGGGAATCGGATCTGGAAGGATTACGTCGAAGGCGGAGATGCGGTCGCTGGTAACGATCAGCAAGCGCTCCGAGTCGATGGCGTAGATGTCCCGTACTTTACCGCGGCCCAGCAGTGGCAGGCTCTTGATGCTCGATTCATAGAGGGCTTGAGTCATGGTTCTTGATCCGAAAGAAAGTAAATGAAAGAGAATGATTGCGCCGGTCGAAGAGTTTAATCGCTTCCTTCAGTATCCAGCGCCAGCGACTTGCGCATGCGCTTGATCCCGAACAGCGCAAGGATGGTGATCAGGGGAATCGATAGGGCGGTAGCGATTTCGGGTGAGAGGGCCGGGAAAAGATACTTGCCTCCCTTGACGAGGTAATGAACGAGTTGCGAGCCATAGTAGGTAATGGCCACGATCGACAGTCCTTCAACAGTTTCCTGCAGGCGCAACTGAACTTTGGCGCGCTTGTTCATTTGCGTCAACTGCTCCTGGTTTTGCCGCTTGAGTTCGATATCGACCCGCGTGCGCAGCAGTTGGCTGTTGCGCGCAACGCGGTTGGACAGATCGTCCTGTCGTCTGGCCATGGCGGCACAGGTGTTCATCGCCGGCAGGAATCTACGTTGCATGAATTCGTGCAGCGTCTGGTAACCGGGGACGCGAATCTCGCGCAATTCGTTGATGCGCTGCCAGACCAGGCTGTTGAAAGCGCAGGAGGCGCCGAAGCGGACCGTGGTGCGTGCCACCGAGTGTTCGACTTCAGCCGCCATTTTCGAAAGATCGGCAAGAACGGCGCCTTCGTCTTCTGGCGAATCGACCTGAACGATGTGATCCATCAATTCGGCCAGGCGACTTTCCGCACCGTTCAGCCAGTGTCCGACTTCGATGGCAACCGGCAAACCAAGCAGTGCCATCATGCGATAGGTTTCGATCTCGAACAGGCGCTGCACCGCACGACCGGGCTGTCGACCAGCCAGGCTGTCGTCGAGCACAAGGAAACGCGAGAATCCGTTGTCGAACATGAAGTCGGTAAACACCCAGCCCGCGCCATTGGCGATTCGGGAAACGACCATTTGCCGGTTTGAAGTGGGCGACAGACCGGCAAATACCGATTCAGGCGAAACGTCAGTGGTTGAGCGCAATTCGACATGCGTGGCTACGATCAACTGGCCCGGAATGGCCGACAGCCAGTCGGGAAACACCGCGTCAAGCGCTGTGGCATCAGGGTCTAGCGGTTCTCCGACGCGTAACGGGCAAAAGAAGGTGTAGCTCGAATATTCGGTATGCAACTCCCAGCGCATCTGGAAACTGCCGGCATCCAGCATCAGATGGTTGCTCGAGTTTTCAATGAATTTGCACGTACTGGTCTGACAGAGACGCAAAACGTTTTCGCGTTCATCCTGTGCGGTCAAAGCATCATGTTGAAAAGCGAGATGTGTTACCAGTAGCGGGCTGCTGATCGGGATCGGTGAGCGAGCGTGGAATTCGCTGTTCAGGTAATCACGTAGTGGGTGTTTCTCAATATCGGTAAAGTTGAATCTGGCGTGCATGGCCTCTCCAGAATAAAAAAAGCGCTTCACCACGGTCTCGGCTGGTTAGTCGATCACTGGAAGTGATCAAGCCGATTGGTAAGACTCGACAGACTGAGGCAATAATGAGCGAGGGGCGGGGCATGCCGTCCCTTGTACTCGGGATCAGCCTCGGGGCGGCGCGCGCTCGCCGACGCGAACGATGGTCAGCGTATTTGTGCCGCCGGTTAGCCCCATCTGGTCGCCATAGGAAAGAACGATCAGATCGCCCTTGATGACGACGCCGGCCTCGATAAGCCGTTGTTCAACGTCGTAGCGCAACACGTCGGGGTCATTGTGCATTTCTTTCATGAGCAGCGGGAATACCTCGCGAAAGAGCGTCATTTTCGACTGCGCTGCGGGTTCCTGCGTCAGCGCGAAGATGGGTATTCCACAGTTCAGGCGGCTCATCCACAGGGCTGTCGAGCCGGAAGAGGTTAGCGCGGCGATGGCTTTGACATTGAGGTGATAGGCGGCAAATAGCGCGGCCATGGCGATCGACTGGTCAATGCGGGTAAAAACCCGGTCGAGAAAGTCGCGATCAAGCGTAATCAGAATCGACTTCTCGGACTCCAGGCAGATGCGCGCCATCGATTCGACCGTTTGCACCGGGTAGTGGCCTGTCGCTGTTTCAGCCGAGAGCATGACGGCATCTGTGCCGTCAAGCACGGCATTGGCGACATCCGAGACTTCGGCACGGGTCGGTGTCGGGGACAGAATCATCGACTCCATCATCTGCGTTGCCGTAATCGCCAGCTTGTTCTTTGACCGCGCCATTCGAATCATTCGTTTCTGCAATGCAGGAACGGCGGCATCTCCAACCTCAACTGCAAGGTCGCCGCGCGCCACCATGAGGCCGTCCGAAGCGTCGAGTATTTCGTCCAGCGCAGCAACCGCCTCGACGCGCTCGATCTTGGCAATGGTCAGTGCACGACCGCCGCAGGCGAGCATCAATTGACGTGCCATGTACATGTCAGGTGCACCCTTGGGGAAGGAGACGGCGAGGAAGTCGGCACCAATCTGCGCTGCCGTCTTGATGTCGTCCATGTCCTTGGCGGTCAGCGCCGGCGCCGACAATCCGCCGCCCTGGCGATTGATCCCCTTGTTGTTCGTAAGCTCGCCACCGTGGCGTACAAGGGTGTGGATTTCCCGGCCGACGACGCGTTCCACCTCAAGCTCGATGCGACCGTCGTCAAGCAACAATACATTGCCGGAACTGACATCCTTTGGCAGATCCTTGTAATCCAGGCCGACGCGTTCCCGGTTGCCTTGTTCGCATTCAGCGTCAAGAATGAACTTGTCGCCGGCTTCCAGCGTTATTTTGCCCTCGGCAAATTTTCCAATACGAATCTTCGGACCCTGCAAATCGGCAAGAATGCCGACCGGTCGACCAACCAGAGCGGCAACCCTCCTGACGCTGGCAGCAAGGGCGATATGGTCTTCGGCCTTGCCGTGAGAGAAGTTAAGGCGGACGACATCAACGCCCGCACGGATCAGTGTTTCAAGAACGAGCGGGTCGCGTGAAGCAGGGCCGAGGGTGGCAACGATCTTGGTATGGCGGGACATGAAGTTCCTTTTATAACTGGCCGTGAAATCCGGCGGCGGGTGCTGTTTTTCATGAGTTTGAAGAGGGATATTAGCGTATATGTGTCGCTTATACCCGGATTCGGCCTGCCGGACTGGAGCCACCAGGCTGAACACTCGTCCGAACCTAGGGCACTGAATGCCCTTTTCGCTGCGACCTCAACAGGCTTTCCCGAACACAACAGGACAAGAATCTACAGATGGGATGTTGCACCAAGGTTACATGTCGCCAGGGTGAGTTGCATATGGGCAACGAATTTGACACCCGGTTGCAAACGCCCTGTGCTGGTTTGCAAGTTAACTACAGCTTGCCCAAGACACGAACGCCGACCAAAGGCCGGCGTTCGACTGCTATAAGCAAATTAGATGCTGTCGTTCAGATGTTGGCAGAACGCCACCATTGATTATGGTTGTCGCGCAACACGCTGTGGCTAAGCATCGGATAAAACGCCAGGTCACTAGCGCCATTTCCCACATAGAAGCCCTTCTTGATCATGCGGTAGGGGAATTCCAGTGAGTGCACGCGATGCACCATCTTGCTGTCCTTGGTACTCGGCTTGTCATCGGTTCTTGGTTTGAGAACCATCAAGGCCTCGCGCAGGTGATGCATGAACGAGTAAGGGAGATTGTTGGCCTGGCCGTTTTCCGGATCTGTCGCCAGTTCATCCAGTTCGAGTTCGACAAAGCAGAGTGCAGGGAAACGGATGAACTTGGTCGGGTTGACGGTGACGCTTTCATAGAATGTGACCGGGTCGAGATTGCTGACCACCAGACTGTTGGTCGGCGAAAGATCCTGGTACAGATGCAGGATCGAGTCTCTTTTCGGCGTCAGGACGCCACGATCCAGCCCCAGCGTGTGGCCGTAGGCAGTGGTCAGGTAAAGTTTGCCCAGCGCACTGACCGGGAGGTGTTCCAGTACGCGATAAACGGAAATGTAAACCGAGTGCTTGGGCGTGCCGTCAGCGGCGGGAACGCAGCGCTCAATGGCTGTCTCGATTTCGAAATAGTCGTTTCTGAAGGCCGGATCAATTTCGAAGAACAGGCTCTGCCCCTTTGACTTGTAGCCACT
Source organism: Propionivibrio sp. (assembly GCF_016790145.1). GTDB lineage: Bacteria > Pseudomonadota > Gammaproteobacteria > Burkholderiales > Rhodocyclaceae > Propionivibrio. Next base: position 46,031 of record NZ_JAEUOI010000028.1, read on the forward strand.
GCCTGTCGAGTAGTATTGCCCGAACTTCTCCGGCGGAAGATTGGAGGCGATCAGCGCTTCGGGAATGAGAGAAAAATAAAGATGAACGGTCATGGCAGCATACCCTTCCCACTAAAATTATTGACATCCAACACAATTAACAAATCGAAATCCGACGAATAGGGCTCAATCCCGATTATGCAGGTGAGCCACGGTGCTCATTATAATGCCACGCTGCCCCGATGTCATTGGGCAACGAAAAATTGCTGTGCATCTTCAGAATAAGACGGCAGAAACAGGAAAAGATCGGAACAGCCTGGCTGCTTGTGCAATCCGATCTCCTGTTTGTGGCTGTTCCGAATAATTTCTACAACTACAAGGACGCTGCAAGTAGCTCCGACTAACGCAGGAATGCGACATAAATCCCGGAAATGATGGCGGTCGTAATAACGCCACTGATATTGGCGCCCAGGGCTTGCGGCAGGATGATCGCCGAAGGATTCACACTTGAAGCTATCTTTTGTACCACCTTGGCCGTAGTGGGAACGCAACTGACGCCGGCGATGCCGATCATCGGGTTGAACTTGCCACCCGTGGCGAAATATAGAATGTAGCCACCGAGAATGCCGCCCAGCGCGGAAATCAGCAGGGCCAGCATGCCGAGCAACAGGAGTTTGAGCACCGTCGGCTCCAGCAGGGTGTTGGCTTCGCACAGTACGCCCAGCGTCAGGCCGAGGAAGAACGTTGCGCCATAAAGGAAAGTCTCGCCGATAAGATTTGAGAAGTTTTCCAGGCCGCTTTCGCGAACGGCCACACCGACAAACACTGAAAAGAACAGCGGCGCCGCTACAGGAAACAGCAGGCAGAGCAGAGTACAGGTCACTACGGCAAAGATGAGCTTCTGTGAGCGGCCAATGACCGGGCCGCTGTCGCCGGCCATATTGATGCCTTGCAGTTTTTTTGGAATCAGCCACTTGATCAGATAAGGGTAACCGCCATAGGTCAGGCCGAGATAAAGGTAGCCGACGACGGTGATGGGTACAAACAGGTGCTTGGCCAGAATAAGCGAGGTGAACAATACCATCGGACCGTCAGCGCCGCCGATTGTCGCAACGGCAGCGGCTTCCTGTTCGGTGAAACCGAGGCCGACAGCAATCGGGAAAACGGCGATGGTGCCGAGTTCGGCAAAAAGGGCAATGATCATGCTCTGGAATGGCCGTGCCATGACGTAGCCGACATCAAGCAGCACGCCGATGCCCATGAATACGAAGCAGGCGATCAGACCATTGCTGAAGGTCAGCGTGTAGATCGGTTGCAGCCAGTTGATCTGC
>NZ_JAEUOI010000012.1 GCF_016790145.1 Propionivibrio sp.
CGGCAGGACGATTATCTTCGTCCGCCCGGTTTGCTGGTCTCAAGGATGGTAGTGGTCTACTGTTGCGAAAATGTGAAATGGGGGATGAACCGCTACCGAGTTCGGTGACGGCTATGGCGGGCTGGAAAAGATTTCCCTGATCCCAAGGTAATGATCGTCATTCACTTCAACGAAGCCTTCCTGGCCAAGAGCCCGGAACATGTCTTGCAGAACCGCGCTTTCGCTGAAGAACGCCATTTTGATACGCTCGACCAGAGGCGGGCAGAGTCTGCCTCGATAGACGAAGGGGTCAACAGGAATCGGCGACGATTTCCAGAAGACCGCGACTTCATCGGTTCGAAAACTGCCCTGGCGGATGGCTTCGTCCAGGCGGCTGCTGGAAACGAAGGCGGCATCGACGAGACCCTTGTGCACCGCCTGGATGGCTCGGACGTGAGTGTCGGACAAGGTTGCTGCCAACAGCACGAAAAACAACACCACTATGCCAGCCAGTGGGCGTTTCCAGCTTGATCTGGACGGCGTCTGAAGCCATGTTCGGAAGCGTTGGAAATAGGAAAGCGGCATTCAGGTCAGTCCGTAAGCAACGCCGTTATTATGTTTCCACTTTGTGACAGGCTGGTTACATTTCCGTGCTAGGGCATCAGCCGCGTTCGGGCGCGCCCCTATCCGGGCAGTCGAAGCAGTGCCTGCCCCATTTTTATCAGCCGGCCTTCGGCTATTTGCCCACACAGTGTAAACCCTCTGGGCGCGAAGACGATGATCGTCGACCCGTGCTGGAACCAGCCCATTTCCTCGCCCTTGATAAAGTTTGCCGCACAGGGAATGAGATTGGGGCCGCGGTAGCGCAGGTGCAGCAGCACATCAAGGAAATGCAGGCGAATGCTGGCGACGAGGATGGCGGCAACCGGCACCAGGGCGATGCGCTGGCCACCGGCGATGAGGCTCGTTTCGATCAGCGCCCGTTCGTTCTTGCAGAACAGTTTTTCCACCCGCTTGAGGGCAATGGGGTTCACGTTCCAGGTGTCGCCGGAAATGTAGGTCACTTGCTCCACCCGGCACTCGTGTGGGGCATGGAAGCGGTGGTACATGCTGGAGGTCAGGCGCAGGGTGACGTAAGTGCCGTCGCGGTAATACTCGACGAGTGCCGGGTCGTGCAGCAAGTCAAGCAGGGAGTAGGGAAAACCCTTGGCCTGGATCAATTGCGTTCCGGCGATGGTGCCACAGGCGCCGACAATGCCGTCGCAGGGGCTGACCAGGACGCCCGGATCATTGTCCAACGGTCGCGCACCCTCGCGCAACTGGCGGGTGAAACACTCGTGCAGGCTGCGAAAGTGCGTCTGGCGTGCGTCGGAAAGATCGAGGTCGGCAAAAAGCTTCCACAGGGCGATCGAAAAATCGCGCACCTGGGGCTGTTCGATCTGGCTGAACCAGCCCATGAAACGGGTGAGAAATTGCCGCGGCACGCGGTTGGTGAGCAGGAAATTGAGGTCTTCCTGGAGAACGAGGCGCGACAGCAGATTACGAACGGTCATGGTTTTGTAATGAAAAATGGGTAGAACACAGGTCAAGGAGAAATCAATGAACGAAACTATTGCTTTTTACGCCGCCGGCCTGGGTGCACTGGCCATGGCCTTGCCTCGCCTCAAACGTCGCCTGGAACTTTCCCGCGCCAAGCATCCCTCGCTGGCCGGACATTCGCGAATGGCCAAGCGCGTGGCGCGGCTGATTCCTTTCTACGAGTACGAGGAAGCGACTTTCTTCTGTTCCGACCAGGCTCCCGAGGACATCGTGCAGCGCCGCCGCGAGGGCTTCATGGCCCTGGCATCGTTGTACCGGGAGCGCTTCGCGCGCTCGGCGGCGCTCACAGCCGAGGCCGGTGAAAGCATCTCCGACCTGCAATTCACCGGCAACTACCGGGTTCCCTTCCAGTACCAGCGCTACGTCCGCCAGCACCTGAAGGGCGGCAGTTTTTTGCAGTCCAGCGAGGGCGTTCAAGTCACCGACCTTGACGGCAACGTTCTCTACGATCTGACTGGTTCGTACGGCGTCAATGTTTTCGGTTACGATTTCTACCGGCGCTGCATTGCCGAGGGCAGCTCCCGCGTTCAGGCGCTGGGGCCGGTGCTCGGCGCCTACCATCCGGCGGTTGCCGACAACGCCCGCCGGCTGCGGGCCATTTCCGGACTCGACGAGGTTTCCTTCCATATGTCGGGCACCGAAGCCGTGATGCAGGCTGTCCGCCTGGCCCGTTACCATACCGGGCGGCGCCATCTGGTGCGCTTCTGCGGTGCCTACCATGGCTGGTGGGAGGACGTGCAGCCCGGCATCGGCAACCCGCTGCCGCCGCGCGAGACTTACACGCTCAAGGAAATGGACAGCGCTTCCCTGCGCGTACTCTCCACGCGCAGGGATATTGCCTGCGTCCTGGTCAATCCACTGCAGGCTCTGCATCCCAATGCCGGCGCTCCCGGCGATTCCTCGCTGGTAGACAGTACCCGCAGCGCCGGCTTCGATCGTCCGGCCTATACCGCGTGGTTGCAGCAACTGCGCGAGGTATGCAGCCAGCGTGGCATCGTGCTCATTTTCGACGAGGTGTTCGTCGGCTTCCGTCTGGCGCCAGGAGGCGCCCAGGAGTATTTCGGCGTGCGTGCCGACATGGTGACCTACGGCAAGACTCTCGGCGGCGGCCTGCCGGTGGGTGTCGTCTGCGGTCGCCGCGAGCTGATGAAACGCTTCCGCGACGAGCGCCCGGCGGACATCTGTTTCGCACGCGGCACCTTCAATTCCCACCCCTACGTGATGGGCGCCATGCAGGTCTTTCTTGAACAACTCGAACAGCCGCAGTTGCGCGCCCTCTATGAAGGGCTGGAAGAGACCTGGAACGCTCGCGCCAGAGCACTCAACCAGCGCCTGGAGAATGCCGGGTTGCCGCTGCGGGTAGCCAACATGTCGAGCATCTGGACGGTGGTCTACACCCTGCCCTGCCGCTACAACTGGATGCTGCAGTATTACCTGCGGGCCGAGGGGCTGGCCCTGTCGTGGGTGGGTACCGGACGGCTGATCTTCAGCCTGAACTACGAGGATGTCGATTTTGCCATGGTTGCCGAAAGCTTCGTCGCCGCCGCTCAGGCCATGGCCCGCGACGGCTGGTGGTGGCAGGCGCCGGGACTCACCAACAAGGCCATCCGGCGCGGCATCCTGCGCGAAATGCTGGCCAATCGCTTGCCCAATCGGCTGGCTCACCACTTTGCTTCCGGCAAGTGATTTGCTGGCCAGCGCCGTCGACCGCCCCGCCGGTGCTGCGGGGGGTGACCGGCCATGTCGGGTCAGGCGCCCTGCTCGTGCTGCATCGGATCGATCAGCTCACCGCGCAGCAGGTGCAATGGGGCGGTGCAATAAAGCTTGAGGTCGTGAAAGGGGTCAGTGAGGATCTTGGTCATCCACACCAGTCCGGTCTGCACGTCACGGATGAAGAACAGATGCACGGTACGGAAGATCAGCCCGCCGATACCAACGAACAGCCAGATCAATGCAATCTGGTCGATCAGTTCTGACTTTCCGCTCGCCGGCTCGAAAATACCGAACAGGGTCGGATCGACAAAAAGCAGCAGCGGAGCCACCGCCCAGATGGCGATCAGCACCAGTTTGCGTCGAAGGTTGTAACCGACCTTGATTTCTTCCTTGTGTTCATGGCTGGCCTGGTTGACGGTGTCATAGCCTTTGGGTTCGAAGAAAAAGTGGCCGGCCTGGCGGGTGGTCATCGAGACCAACCAGCCGGTCAAGGCGGCGGCCACCGGGTTGTAGAACATCATGACGTAGGCGCTGATGAAGCTGAGTGCGCTGACGAAATGCAGCGACTGGTTGATGCGGCTGTGGTGGTAGTAGCGGTGGTCATCCCAGCGTTGCACTTGCAGGGCTTTCAAAAACGCTTTCATTGTCGCTCCTTGTCGGGTTGTATTCGGAACATCGGTTGGAGTCTCCAACGTTATTGGTCTGTTGTTACCGTTTTGTTAAACCGTCAAGAAAAAATGGCGACAATCTCAATCATCACAAAAATTTAATATTGCCGTAGCCTTTCTGTTACCGGGAGTGGGGATGATTGAATAATTTCTCATTGCGAGCCATCCATGGACTCCATCCGCATCGAGCAGTTGTCGGCAGCCCGCAAGTCCCTGCGACTTGCCGTCGTTACCGAGACCTATCCGCCGGAAGTGAACGGCGTGGCGCTCTCCCTATCGCGCTTTGTCGAAGGCTTGCACGAGCGCAATCACGAGATTCAGTTGATCCGGCCCCGCCAGGCTCATGCCGAGTTACCCGCTTTGGGCGGCGGCTTCGACGAGATGCTGACCGCCGGCATGCCGATTCCGCGCTACCCGGATCTGAAAATGGGTCTCCCGGCCCGACGGGCTCTTATCAGGCAGTGGACGCTGCGCCGTCCGGATCTCGTCCATATCGTTACCGAAGGCCCGCTGGGCTGGTCCGCCTTGCGCGCGGCACTCAAGCTCAAGATTCCCGTCTGCTCCGATTTCCGCACCAATTTTCATGCCTACAGTCTGCACTATGGCATCGGCTGGCTGAAAAAGCCGATCATCGCCTACCTGCGCAAATTTCATAACCGCACCCTGATGACCATGGTGCCCACCGAGCAGATGCGATGGGAACTTGCCGCCTGCGGTTTCAACAACCTGCGCGTGGTGGCGCGCGGCGTCGATGCGCAACTGTTCAACCCGGGCCGGCGCAGCGAGGCACTGCGTCAGCAATGGGGAGTCACGCCGGATACGCCGGTGGTAATCCATGTCGGACGGCTGGCCGCCGAGAAGAATCTGACCGCACTGAGTGCTGCATTCATCGCCATCCGCCTGCGTCAGCCCACTGCCCGGCTGGTACTGGTGGGTGATGGACCCGAGTTGAAGATGCTGCGCAGCCGGCTTCCCGATGCCATTTTCGCCGGCACCCGCCGGGGTGAGGAACTGGCCACGCATTTCGCCTCCGGCGACCTTTTCCTTTTCCCGAGCCTGACCGAGACCTTTGGCAATGTCACCCTGGAGGCCATGGCCAGCGGCTTGCCGGTAGTGGCTTACAACTACGCGGCGGCAGCCCAGCATCTGCGCCACGGCACCAATGGCCTGCTCGCAAGCTATGGCCAGACGGAAGATTTCATTGCCATGGGTACTGAAATGGCGGCCAGGCACCGGCAGGAACCGGACAAATTCCGCGCCATGGGCCGCGACGCCCGGGTGACTGCCGAACGTCATGACTGGAAGTGCGTGGTGCAGGATTTTGAATCCTTGCTCTGCTCCCTTGTTTGAGGATCTGTTCAGATATCCCATTTACGGGTCTGCCCGAGGGGAGAAACCAGGGCACTACCCGGTTATTCAGACCATTCGCTGAAGTGTCTGGATGTCATATAACGGAAACCTCGACTTCGTATGATGTTTGACATTCCATTGACCTGAATTGCACCTTGACCGCTGCTTCCCCGGCTCATCGCCGCCACCGCTATCCCTTGCACGTCTACATTGCCGTGTTGTTTACCGCGCTGGTGCTGACGACGGGCGCGCTGATCGCGGCGGTCGACTACACCAACGCGCGACGGCTTGCGCTCGACATCGTCGGCAAGCTGTTCGAGCGTTCGGCACACGAGACACTGTCCGAATTGCGCGCCGGCCACGAGCCGATCCGCACGCTGGTCGCGCTTCTTGCACAGCGCCCGAACGCCAGCGACGGTGGCCCGCAGGGACAATTAGCCAGTCTGCCGATGATCCGTCTTGCCCTGGATATGACA